>CADBTE010000161.1 GCA_902797455.1 uncultured Planctomycetota bacterium
GAGCAATACCGCACTCCGATCCGTTGGGAAGATTCGCTCTTCCCCGAAATGATCAAGCGTCCCAGCATTGATAATCCTCTTCCGGTGAGAGGGCTTCGGGCGGTTTCCTGTATCGGCGCGATTCAATACGTCCCGAACACCTTGCTGAAAAGCGGTGCCTTCACTATTGGGGGCGCGATGGGCGGCTACGGCGGCCCGGGTGCTATGGGGTCGTCGGGGGCGGGGGGAAGAATTCAGGGCCGAAACTGGATTGTCGTCACTGGCCTGGTTCCCGTCGGGGAACAGCTGCGGATTTTTAACGAAAAATTCTCCAAGGCCCAGTTTACCGATGTCGATCGCGATTTCCCCGTCTACGTCTCCTTTGAGATCGAGCGAGGGGTTGTCGGCGAAGATGGTCAAGTCCAAGATTGGGAACCCCTTAATCTAGAGGAAATCTATGAGGACGAGGTCGATCAATGGAACGGCTATGGTGTCGATCCTGTTTCTGAGGATCATATCGCTCCTCCTTTTGGCGCGCTTCCCGAGCTGGCGATGCCTTGTCCTCCGATGCTCAACAAGGCGTTCCAAGACGAAGTGGCCTATCTGCCGGAGATCCCCCTGATGGATACCGAGCATATCGAGGAACAAGCCACTATGCTCAAAGAACAGAAAAAGCAGGAAGACGAGGTCAAAGAGCAGCAGAAACGCGACTTTAGTCTCTCCCGTGCCCAGTCACAGTACGAGTACGGCGGAGGAGCAACCGTTTCCGGTGCCCGCCAGAATCGCCGAGCGGGCGGTATGATGGGCGGGGCGAGGGGTGGAATGGTGTCCGGCCCCGGTGATCCTGAAGGTCCGAGTATGATGACCGGTCCGAGCGGTCCCGGTCCCGGCGGCGCCAGTATGATGGGGCGTTCGCTCGGCCGCCGTGGTATCACCGGTCAGCAGGTCAGGAGGATCAAGAAGGCGGAGGAGAACTTCTATCTGTTCCGTTTCTTTGATTTCAACGCTGAGCCCGGGGTGACCTACCAGTATCGAGTCAAGCTTATCCTGTTTAATCCGAACTGGAAGCTTGAGACCAACCTGGTGGAAGATCCGACTACCGTCGACCAGATGACTGTTCAATCGGCCTTTAGTGAACCATCCAACTCGGTCGCTTTGGGGACGGAGTCGCGTGTTCTGGTCGAATCGATTACCCCGGCTTCCGCGCCATGGCTCGATCCGAAGGTGACCGTCTCCTCCCTCTTTTTCAGTACCGAAGACGCACAAGAGTCTGTTGCGGAGGGGAAGAAACTTGCTCGAGGCCAAATGGCGAACTGGCCGCGCGAAAAGCATAATCCGATCGATCTTAACGGCGCCGGGATCACCCGTATGGACTCTGTCCTCGGCACTGCCTCTAAAAAAGACAACAAGAAGGGAAAGGGAGTTGACAACCACCATTCCGATTTGTGTCTGATCGACGCCTTTGGCGGCCAAGAGGTTCAGGCCGGTGCCTATAAGGTTCAGACCCCTTCGGAGGCCTTTTTCCTCGACCCGCACGGTCTGATTAAAATCCACGAATTTCGGGCTGACAATCGGGAACTCCAGCGGTACAAGCCGTCTGCCTCTGGGATGTCGGGCGGTGGTGTTGGGGGCAGGACGCCGGCCTTCTCGCAGTCGAGCGACTATTAAGGGCGAAAACAAAAAAAAGGGGGGGGGACCCCCTTTTTTTTTACTCCTTTTCATTGTAAGATAGGGAATCTTCTTAGAATAAAGAAGATGTGTCGATTAAAACGGTCACTGTGGATGGTTGATCCATGGTCCGACGGTGTTTTTGGTCGAAAAGAGTGAAAGCACAGCGAGAAAAAGCCGTTAATTACACTGAGCGTTTACAGGTGGCCTCCTTGAGAGATCACCGGTGAACTCTTTGAGGTACCGGCTAAAATTTGCCGGTTATACCGAATAGGGAGGTATTTGCCGCTGGCGCGAGTGCGCAGGAAAGAAAAGTTTTCGTTTTTTCCTTGAAAACGCCAGAAAGCAATGTATACTGGACTAAAGAAAGTGTTTGGGCAGAGTGTGAAAAACCGCTATGCCCGGTAAAATGAGAAACGTACCTTGGGTTGTAAAAGCTCGATGGCTGGCTGTCGATAAAAACCCTTGGAGAAGTTTGTTATAGGCGCCGTGCCTAAAATCTGTACCCCAAGTTAGGAGATTTACTGATGAAGCTTCGTAACCTTCTTCCGCTGTTCGCCGTGATCGTTATGGTTTCGGCTTACGCGGTCCAGGCCGACTGTGGCGCTTGCGCCCCGGCTGGCTGTGACGTTCCTGCTTGCGCTCCGGCCTGTGCTCCGGCTCCGGCCCCGTGCTGCGCTCCTTGCCTGCCGAAGTTCTGCTTCCCGAAGCCCTGCTTCGCTTGCTGCGCTCCGGCTTGCGCCCCGGCTCCGGCTTGTGAGCCTGCCGCTTGTGAGCCCGCCTGTGCTCCGGCTCCGTGCTGCGCTCCTTGCTTCCCGAAGTTCTGCTTCCCGAAGCCCTGCTTCGCTTGCTGCGCTCCGGCTTGCGCTCCGGCTCCGGCTTGTGAGCCCGCTGCTTGTGAGCCCGCTTGCGCTCCGGCTGCTCCGGCTTGTGAGCCCGCCGCTTGTGAGCCCGCTTGCGC
>CADBTE010000162.1 GCA_902797455.1 uncultured Planctomycetota bacterium
GGTGTTTCGCTGTTCTCAGCCCAGCGCTTTGGCGATCGCCTTGGCGTTCTTCTGGATGCGGCGCAGCGAGGCGGCCATCGCGTCCATATTCGAGCGGGGGGCGAGGAACTGATTCTGGAAGAACCAGATGGCGTTGGCGCAGAGGTAATCGTTGTTCGGGATTTGGGTTCTTTCGGCCAAGCCCTTGAGCTCCTCGTCGCTGTAGATGCGGCGCGCCTCGGGGGTGCTGTTCAGATCGGTCAGGTACTTGACCCATTCGGCCTGGTCCGAGCCGTAGCCGGTGGTCGCCGCGATTTCGTCGGCCCGAATCGCCTCGAAGACGGCGTTGCGCGAGCAGCCGAATTCTTCCTCGTTAATGGTGAACATAAACAGATGCCAGGCGCTGGTTCCCCCGTCGTAGATCACCTGCGGATGGACCCCCGGGATATCGCGCAGAAGCTCGGCCAGGTAGAGGGCGTTTTCGTTGCGCGTCTTGGCGCGATCCTCGACGGTGGGCAGCTGCGCCATAAGAATCGCGGCCTGGAAGGCGGTCATGCGGAAGTTGTAGGAGCGGTAGCCGCGGTTCATCACGTCTTCGAACCGCATGTAGTCTTCCGAAATCGCGCCGTGGCAGTGGGTGTGGATCTTGAACGCCTTGTCGGCCAGGTCGACGTCGTCGCAGAAGACCGCGCCCCCCTCGCCGCAGGAGATATTCTTGGAGATCTGCATACTGAAGCAGCCGAAGGTCCCCAGCGTCCCGAGGTACTTGTCGCGCCAGCGGCCGAAGTGCGCCTGGCAGGCGTCCTCGACGACGGGGATGTTGTGACGCTTGCCGATTTCGAGAATCTCGTCCATATTGGCCGGCGCGCCGCCGATGTGGACCGGCAGGATCGCCTTGGTTCTGGGGGTAATATGCTCCTCGATGCTCTTCGGGTCGATCATAAAGGTTTTCGGGTCGACGTCGGCGAGAATCGGAAGGGCGTAATGCGTCAGGATCGTGTTGACCGTGGCGCGGTAGGTGTAGGGGGTGGTGATCACCTCGTCGCCCGGGCCGACGTCGAGCGCCGCCAGGGCGGTGATCAGCGAACTGGTCCCCGAGTTGACGGCGATGCAGTATTTCGCCCCGCAGTGCTCGGCGAACGCCTTTTCAAAGTCTGGGACACAGCTCGCGGGATCGGATATCCGGCACCAGTGGAGCGTGCGCAGCGACTCGAGGAAGAGATCTTCCATCTGTTTGTCGTACTGAGGCCAGGAGAGATACGGCTCGGTGCTGACCGGCTCCCCCCCGAGAATGGCCGGCTTGGAGTTCTCGTCCACGGCGCCGTAAACGCTCTGCCGCTGCCGGTCCAGCATCGAAGAGGCCAGAACGGCCCCGACCGAAAGAGCTCCCTTTTCCAAAAAACCGCGCCTCGTCAATTCGTCCATTTTATTTCTCCCTTGCTGGCGGCCGCGCCCCATAAATAAATTAACTTTCAGTCTCAAATGACGGTGTCCGCGCCCGGGGGCGGACATAAAAAAGATTTTAGCGGAAAGGAATCCCCGCTGTCAACACCCAGCGCGGCGGGCGCCGACAGCGGCGGGGATTCCTAAACTTGACGGTTTATTCCGCCGTCTGATACGATTTCACCAGCGCGTCCAACAGGGCGAGCGCCTCGGGGGTGTCCTGCTCCAGATCAATCGCGAACACGGCGGTGACACGGCTTTCCCCCTTTTGGGTCTGGCCGAGATAGAGGTAGTACGAGTCGCGCCCCTCGCCGACGATGACCGGGGTCATCCGGCCGAAGACCGTCTCTTCCCTAAGGTCGGGCGCGCCGCGGCGGATCAGGCCGAACCAAAGCCCGTTCATCCATTCCTGTGTCGGGAAGTCGCCCAGAAGAGGGGTCTTTTCGATCGCCGTTCCGACCTGCGTCCCCAGCGCCCACCAGCCGAGCTGCACGTCGGGAGTGGGATCGGCGGCGGAAATCGCCAGGACGTTTCGCCCCTGGGAAATCGCCTCGGCCACGGCCGGGTCTTCCGGACGGGCGATGAGGGTTTCCTTTCCGGCGGGGTCATACCGGGTCACGTCGGTATAGCGCTCGGCGAACCAGTCGTACAGCTCCTCGGAAACCGACAGCCCGGCCAGGGACGGTTTTTCCCGATTCGGGAAGAGCCAGCACTCCCAGTCGTTGTGAATGCCGGTCCCCTCGATTTCGACCTCGAAACGGGCCGCCGCCGGTTTTTCCAGCGCCGGAACCTCGATTTGCGCCGCGCCGAGATCCCCGGCGAAGCCGGCCGGCGCCCCGTCGAACGGGATCGAGCCGGAGGCGAGAGGCGTTTGATCGTCGGCGATCACTTTCCACAAGACACGGCCGGCCGCCAGGTCATCGGCGTCGTAGTGCGACAGCGAAACGGTCACCGGGACCGTTTCGCCCGAGACAAAGATCGGCCGATCCCGGCCGAAGTCGGCCAGCAGCGCGCTCGGGCCGTTGAACTGATAGAACTGCCGCGGCTGCCAGCCGTCGCGGCGCGGTTCCCAGAAGCAGTTTAAGTATCCCTGCGCCGCCGTGGTGTTTCGGCAGCCCGGGACCGGAATCGACGCGTCGGTGATCGACCAGAAGATATAGCCGTCGCAGGTAAAGTCACAGCGGGCCGACTCCAGCCCCGCCTTCTGATAGTGCGCCTGCAGTTTGGCCGCGGCCTTGAGCGTCTTGGCGCCCCACGCCTCGTCTAAGCCGCAGGCGGCCAAATCTTCCAGCCACATGTCGTAGTGGACCGGCGACAGCCGCGCGCCGGTGAAGCGATCTTCCAGGCGGGAGTCCATCTTAATGGCCAGGTTCAGGTATTCGTGAGCGACGTACGGACGATCGAGGAAGTCGTACTTCCCCCTCGGCCAGGGGCGGGTCAGCCCGACGCAGAAGTCGGGAGACTCCACCCCGCCGGTCGAAAAATCGCTGTTCCCCGGCAGGTTGCGCCCGCCGTCCTGATGAATCATCAGCCGGTCGGGGTCGTGGCTCTTGACCCACTGATAGAGAATCTCGTCGGTCGGGTGGCCGAACCAGCCCTCGTTGCCGCAGCTGTAGACGCCGAAGGACGGGTAGCGGCGGCAGGTTCGGTGCAGTTCCTGAATGTCGCGCATCGGGTCGAACGAAAACGCCTGGGTGGTCATATCGTGGTAGTACGGCAGTTCCGGCTGCAGCAGAATCCCCGCCTCGTCGGCCGACTCGAAGTACTCGGCCAGGGGGGCGTGGGTGTGGTGGCGGGCGTAGTTGAAGCCGGCCGCCTTATAGATCTTCATGTGGGCGCGGTACTGCTCGCGGTCGGCCCCCTCGGTGATGGTGAACGGGTCGTAGTGGTGGTCCCCCATCCCGCGGAGGAAGTACGGCTTGCCGTTGAGGTAGAACTGATCGCCGCGCACCTCCAGCTTTCGGATGCCGAAGCGCTGATCCCAGCCGTGGACCGAATGGCCGGCCTTGTCTTTGAGCACCGTCGCCGCGACGTAGAGGTTCGGCGACTCGGGCGACCACAGCTTGCCGTTCTTCAACGGAAGATCGATCACGTATTCGCCGGTTCCGTCGACGGCGCACTGGCCCGAGGCGGCGGCTTGGCCGGTTTTATAGTCGCGGATCTCGACCGAGAGCGTCCCGATGAAGTCCGCTTTTTCCCCGTGCGCCGAGGCGACCGTCACGCGGGTCTGCGCGACCGGGCCGTCGATTTCGCCGCGCGCCCAGACGTCGTCGATATAGACGTTCGGCGTCGCTTCCAGCTCGATGCTGCGATAGAATCCGCCGAAGCAGTGGCCGGCCGCCAGGCATCCCTTGCGCGAGGGGGTGTCGTTTCGCACCAGCGCCTCGATCACCGCCTCCTCGCCGGGGACCAGAAGCTCGGTGATATTGAATTTTTCGGTGGCGCAGTAGTTGTTCACATAGGCGGCCCGCTTCTGATTGACCCAGATGTACGCCTCGCTGCGGACCCCGCCGATTTTCAGCCAAACGGCCTTCCCCGACCAGTCGGCCGGGATTTTGACGGCCTTCCGGTAGAGGGCGAACCCCATATAGACGTTGCGGATATCCCAGAAGTCGCGGTCCCACTCACAGTCCCACGATTTGCACGGCCCCGGCTCGCCGACCCCCTGCGATTCCCAGTTGCCCGGAACCTGGATCGTCCGGCTGTCGGACCAGTCGTACTTAAACCCCAGCCCGTCCCACGCCGTGTCGCCGACCCCGAGCCGGTAAAGCCACGCGTCGCGGTTCGAGAACTGCCACTGGCCGTCAAGGGAGATATATTCACAAAGCGGGGAGCGGACGACCGGATTGACCACGGCGTACGACGATTTTTCTCCCCAGATGGTCGGGCTGCCGCCGGCCGCCGCGGCCGCCGGAAGAAGCCCGGCAAGCAGCCCGGCAAAGAGTGTCAGGACCAAGAGTGTTGATTTGCGCATTGTTTCCTCTTAGTGTGTTGGCTGGATAGTGTTGTCATTCGTGCGAACGTGACCGGCGGCGTTCACGCCGGCCGCGGCCGACCCCCAAAAACAATTAGACCATACCGCCGCGCGTTTTTCAAGCGCCGCGGCCGCTTTTTCCCGAGCGGCCGCGCGGAGGCGCGTTTACTTGAATCCCGCGCCGGTCTCTGCTAAAATCGTTTTTTATGGCGCGCCGGCGGCCGCGGCCGCGCGCGTGAATCACCCGCCGTTTTCCCGTACCGTTCTCGATGAGGATTTTATGTCAATCAATCGCAACTGCTGTTCTTGGCTGATCGCTCTTTATCGCAAATGCTGTTCCTGGCTGAACGCTCTTTGCGGA
>CADBTE010000163.1 GCA_902797455.1 uncultured Planctomycetota bacterium
CCTCGGTGACGCTCGACTACGACGTGACGATGAACCAGCACCAGGTCACCCATATCGGAAGCGTCGGGGTATTGGTCGGGTTTTAACCGAGCGCCCCCGGCGCGCCGCGCTCGGCGAAGGTGATCGGCCGTCTTGTATCTCCCCCCTCCTTTGGGATAAACTTCTCTTGTACCCGAGAGGAGCTTTTCGCTCCGCCGCGCCCCGCAAGAGACCCCGCCGATGAAAACGCGTTCGTTTATTTTCCTGGCGCTGCCGACGCTGATCGGCCTGGCGCTTTGTTCGTTTTCACTTTCCGCCGACGATTCGCCCATCACCGGTGATACCCCGAGCGCCGAAGATTCCCCCTACGGGGTCTGCGCCCATATCTCCTTCGGCGATGAACAGCTCGATAAAAAGCTCCGGGCGATCCGCGAGGCGGGGATCCGTTTCGTTCGAGCCGACTTCACCTGGTCGGCGATCGAGTATCCGCGGGGAACGTGGAACTTCGAGAAGATTGACGCGACCTTGGCCGAAATGGACAAATACGGTCTTAAGATGCTTCCAATCCTCTACTACCATACCGACTGGAGCCGACCGACGGCGGAGCATCTCGACTGCTGGGAAGAATATATTCGAACGGTCGTTTCGCGCTATCAAGATCGGATCGGCTGCTGGGAGATCTGGAACGAGGAGAACCTCGACCAGTTTTGGTTCGCCGAGCCGAACCCCGCCGATTACGCCAAAGTCCTGGCGGCGGCCGGCCGCGTCATTCACCAAATCGACCCCGGGCTGAAGGTGATCTACGGGGGGACCTCCGGGATTCCGCTGGCGTACATCGAGGAGAGTTTCAAAGCCGGGGCGCTGGAGGGGTTCGACGTGATGGCAATCCACCCCTACCGTGAGGGCCTGGGCGCACCGGGGGCCGACAGCGGCTTTATCCGGGGGATCGAGTCGCTCCGCTCCCTGATGGAGCGCTATGGAGCCGGCGACCGGCCGATCTGGATCACCGAGATGGGATGGGCCTCGCTGCCGGACTTCGACGAGATCTATTCCTCCTTCCCCCTGGCGGCGCTGCGGGCGCTGGGCCCCGAAAAAGCCGCGGTCCTCGACGATCGTGCCTACCCTCACTCACGCGGCGGCGAGGCGGTTCGCTTCTACGGCCAGGTCGCCTCGCTGTGCCCGACCGAATCGATCACGCTGGAGCAGCTAAAGAACCTTTCGCCCGATCAATTCCACACACTGGTTCTTCCGCCGGGGGAATCGTTCCCCGCGCCCTGCTTCGAGCGAATTCGTGATTTTGTGCGGGACGGCGGAACGCTGATCCTCTCCGGGGGCGTCCCCTTCTACGCGGAAGAGTACCCCGATGAATCGGGCATTTGGCGCGAAAAGCCGGGATGGGCCCCCGAGGATTACCGCCGCGCGATGAGAATCGGCTGGAAAGCGTCGTGGACCGCGCCCGGCACCCCCGACTTCGCCCCGGTGGAGGTCACCGAAACACTCAGCCGGGCCGCGCCGGACGCCGAGGCCCTCCGCCGGGCGGCCGAGCGGATGCGCGCCGGGCGTTTTTATACCGACGCGCTTTTGAAGGAGGGGGACGAGATGATCGTCCTGGCCTATGGGGTCGAGGGGGATTTCCGCGGGGCCTGCTCGGTGATCTACCGGTTCAACAGCGATTGGAAGGGGCGGATCCTGATCACCGGGGGGAACCCGCTCGGAGTGATCGTGAACCAGACCGATCAGGCGCGGTTCCTCGCCTCGGCGATTCTCCTGGCGCGCTGCGCCTCGGTCGAGAAGTTTTTCTGGTACGAGCTGCAAAGCCCCGAATGCGACCCGGTCGATAAAGAATCGCACTTCGGGCTGACCCACGCCGACATTTCACCGAAACCGGCGTACTTCGCCTATCAAACCCTCATTAGAGCCGTCGGTGAGGGGGCGGCCGATTTTCGGCGCGATACCGTCGGCGATATCGAACAGGTCCGCTTCCGCCGCGCCGACGGCCGGCTCGGCTGGGCCGTCTGGGCCCCCGGCCGCGCGCAGAAGGCGCGGCTGGGCGTTACCGGCGATGTCGCCGAAGCGTTCGACTATCTGGGGAACCCCGTTTCGCTCGAAAAGCTTCTTTCCGACGAGGGGGGAAGCATAGAGCAGAGAGTGATCTACATCATCGGCCCGGAAGAGGTGACCGTTCACTGCCTGGATGAGTAAACCGGCCGGGGCTTTAGGGAAGATCGTCGCGTTTGAGCGGCAGCTTCATCAGCCGTTCGGGCGGCCGCTTGAGGCGGGTGAACCAATGCTCCTCCTCGGGATGAATCGGGTCGACCAGGATCGTCTGAA
>CADBTE010000164.1 GCA_902797455.1 uncultured Planctomycetota bacterium
GGTCCGCCGGGACCGCGGCCGCCGCGGCCTCCCGGTCTGGGAATCGCCTTGAGTTCTTTCTCGTCAAGGAAACCATCGCCGTCCTTGTCGGCCTTCTTCATCATCTCCCGAACTTGCTCGGGGAGCTCCGAGGGAAGGGAAGCTATCTCCAGCTTGCCGTCCTTGAGCATATTGGCAAAGGGCATGCCTCCGCCGGGACCGCCGGGGCCGCGGCGGCGCTCGCCGGGCTGCTGGTCACCTTCGCCGGCCCCCGGACCGGGCCGCTGAGCGTCGGAATCGCCGCCGTTGTCCTCGGCCGCTTCTTCGTTGGTGGTATCAGGAACATCCACCACCGGTTTCTCTTCTTTCGGGAAGCGAGAGGGCTCTTCGGGACCGGGGAAAACAACTTTGTCCTTATACTGGCGAGCCCCCGTGACGACCTTCTCACCCTCGTCCAATCCTTCCTCGATAACGACCTGCTTGTCGTTCGACAGCCCCAAACGAACCTCTTTGCAGCTCCACACCCGATTATTGCACTGGAGGACGTAATTGCGGCCATTGACCTCAACCACACACTGCACCGGGAGCATCAGAACATTAGGTATCTTTTGGGCGATCACCTTCACTTCGGCCGTCAGCCCGGAACGAATGTCCTCGGCGCCATCGTCGAGCCGAACAATGCAGACATAATCTTTGGCCGATGACATCCAGGTAATCTGGGGATACTGATTCACCTTGATCACGGTTCCGGTGAACGTTTTCGACGAGAGCGCGTCGAAGACAATCACCGCCTTCATCCCCACCTTGACGCTGGCGATATTGGACTCGTTGATCATCGTCTTGACCTGCATCTGCTGCGGGTCGGGGAGTCGAATGAGAACCTGCCGCTCACGAACGGTCGACCCCTCTTTGATCATGTCGGACTCGTTTGACCAACGGCCGGAGTCCTGGTTGGCGTAGACCACCTGGCCGGCCTGCGGGGCACGGATCGTGCAGTATTCCAGCTGCTGTTTGTAGTGTTCCAGCCGGTTTTTGGCCAGTTCGTTCGTGTAGGTGTCGGAATTGAGCTTGGCGCGGGCGGTCTCGATGGAGGCCATCAGCTGGGTGATCTGCTTCTCACTGGTGTAGCGAAGAAGAACCAGCTGCTCGAGAAGATTGCTGCGGACCGTATTGAGGTACTTCTGTTCCGAAACCTGCTCGGCCTCGAGCTGCGCCACCGTCGTGTAGCCAAACTGGACCAAACGCTCGGTATAACGGACGGTATCGGCCGCCTGCTTTTGGTTCTCCTGAGCGTCGTAGATGCTGTTTTCGATCTTCATCCAGTTCTGCTCGAAGGTCCCCTCGATATATTCCTCGAGCGAAAGCTCGGCGGTTCGAAGCGACGCCTGCGACGAAGCAACCGTTGCCGCGTTGGAGTTGCAGGTGATCTGCTGGGTACTGACCTTGTCTTCCAAGTTGGAGGAGTCCAGCAGAACAAGCTCGTCCCCCTCCTCCACCATCTCCCCTTCGGGGATGATCCAAATGACCGTGGTCCCGGTGTTGCTCTCCACCTGGCAGGTGATGTCGATGTTCTTGGCGCTTTCGGCGTTCCCTTTCCCTGCGACCTCATGCAGGAAGGTCCCCCGCTCGACACTGGCCATAATCACGCTGGAGGCCGAGGAATGCGAGGAAGAATAACGATTCCACCCATACCAGCCGCCTCCCACCACAACAACGGCCGCGGCGACCGCGGCGAGTACCGACTTCAGCGTTCTGGCGCGCCGAGATCGGTCATGTCGTTTTCGATGGCTCATAAACTTTCCTTTTATCATACTGCCCTATGGCAAAATTCTTTTCTCAAGCACCGCATCTGTCATACTACAGCCTATTATACTACAGTTTATTATAGACTACTCTGGGCCCGGGCGCACCGCAAGTAATTTTCTCGTTAATCCTCGACACCTCAAGCTGACAGCGAACCATTCTGCCAAAAACATCCCAGAATAACCAGTCTGCTCTTTTTTGCTGTTTACCGCACACTTGCCATCTTTGCCGTTTGGCCAAAAACTCCGCTTGAAAAAACGCTTTTATCGTAATAACCGTTAAAATCTACCGTTTCGGCCATTTTTATTTTCTTTTTTACCGGGCCCTGCCGATACATAGATTAACGGCTGTGTCTGCGGCGGAAACATACCGCTTAGGACACGGCGGGGGTCCTACGTACATTCAACGCCGCCACAGGCGGGATGTTTCGCCATTTTAAAGGGAATTTTCGCATGACATCGACTTGCGGCATTATCAAAAGAGGGTGGCTCGCGTTTTGCGCGCTTGGTCTGCTGACCACCGCCGCGCTGCCTCTCTACGGTCAGGCGGATGTCGATTACGGTTCCTCCGTTCCGGTGATCAACGCCGATCGAACCCTCTCTTTTTCGTTTGAAAACGTCGACAAGTACCCGGTCATCTCCTCGGTGGCCTTCGCCCCCGACGGCTCCTATCTGGTGACCGGAGGCGATGACTGCCAGCTCTACATTTGGAATACCGCGACCGGTCAGATGATCAACCGCATTGGCGGCCAGGAAGACTGGGTGCGCGGCGTGGTGATCTCCCCCGACGGCGCGACAGCGGCCTCGGTCGGCCAGGATGGCCAAATCTGCCTTTGGAACACCTCCGATTGGAAAAAAACCGCCACCTTCACCGAAAAAATCACCGGGGCGCACGCCATCGCGTTCTCCCCCGACGGGGCGAAGATAGCCGTCAGCGGTTACGACAGCTATATCGCCACGTTTGACGCGAAAAGTGGAAAATTGCTCGGCAAATGGAAAATGCCGGAGACCGGCAAAGTCCTTCCGGGGACGAGCAATACCACGCTGAGTTTCTCCCCCGACGGTTCGCTGCTGGCGGCCGCCGGGCGCGCCGGTATGGTACGCGTCTGGGACGCCGACTCGATGAATGTCAAATACAATCTCCGCATCTCCGAACGCCGGGTTCACGCGGTGACCTTCAGCGGTGACGGGCGCCTTCTGGCGACCGCCGGCGAAGACTCGGTCATCGTCGTGTGGGATATGCAAACGGGGAAACCCGCCGCGAAGTTCGAGACCACCATCGGCAAGACCTTCTCGCTGAGTTTCTGCGGGAAGTTCCTTGCCTCGGGGGATAGTCTCAACACCATCCGGATCTGGGATCTGGCCAGCTCACGGGAGGTGGCTCGCTGCTTCGGGCATACGGGAACGGTGGCCGCGATGATCTACCGCGCCGAAGACAACACGCTGACCAGCGCGGGTTTCGACACGACGGCCCGTTTCTGGTCGCTTGACAGCATTCAGTAACGACTCGACATAACCGTCAGTTCAACGCTCTGTAAGGACTAAAACTGAAGTTCGGCGCTTTTCGTCGGCTTGAGATAAAAATTTAATAACAAGGGGTTAACCGTGGGTCTGCTAAATCACCTTCTTCGCCGTCGTTCCGAATCGGTTCAGATTCAGCCGGAGGCCCGTCCTCTGGAGCGTTTCCTTGAAGGAGACAAACGGGGAAAACTGATTCGTAAAAAAGTCAGTGTGCGCGGATTCGAGCATCGCTGCGGATTCGAGCCCCTCGAAGAGCGTCAGCTGCTGTCGGCCGACGGGCTGAACGTCACGATGGCCTCGGTCTACTTCGAGTGCAGAACCGAGTATATGGGGGACATGTTCTCCGTCTGCTGGGTCGGTGACAGAAATGTCGAGGAATCGACCCAGATGACGAAACTGACCATCAACCTCGGCGACGAAGTCTATTTCGACACCACCGGCGAGGCCCCCGGCGCCGGCCGTGTCCAGGAGAGCGATGGCATTATCCATTACCCCTATGCTCCGTTCACGCTCGTAACGAAGGATCAGGACCCGTATGGACTGGGAGAGGTCACCGAACAGTTCAGTACGATCGGACTGGATGATTTCTCCTACTACTTCGATGGTGACCCCGCGAACAAAATCGGCAATGGGGCCTCGACGCTGACGATCATCTTCAATGAAGGGGTGATGACCGAAGGGGAAAAACTGGTCTTCCTGATCGATGTTGACCATCGTGAGGTGACCGAAGACACCATGACGGTCGAGGACCTCGACTTGGTCAGCTCCGGGGCGACCATCACCACCTGGTTCACCTCCGACAGCTTCGTGATGAATGAGAAGGTCTATGACCTGGTCAACCAGACGAGCGATCCGGCCTTCTATGTCGCCGATTACTCCCACGATATCCGCCCCGATATGGATGATGTGATCCAAAGCGAGAAGGTCCATCTTCTTCCCGACGGCGGCTACGGCGCGGAAGTGTCGGACAACTACGGCAATACCGCGGCGGTGGTCTCCAACATCTACCTGGCCCCCAAACCGACGATCTCCGGATATGTCTACGCCGACGTCGTGAAGAACTGCTACTTCACCGACCCGGAAGATTATCCGATCTCGGGGGTCGAGGTGGCGCTGCAGCGCTTCAACGCCGATTCTGGGATTTACTCGACCATCGCGACGACCCGTACCAACAGCGATGGCTACTACGAGTTCACCTCGCTCGATACCGGAACCTATCGGATCGTCTCCGAATCGAACATTCCGTACACCGAAGGCGGCGTCACCTACGTCTATACCGATTCCTGCGCTCGTTCGCAGACCAATCCGGTCTCGCCTGATCCGCTGGTCCTCACCACGAGTGTCGATATCGGAAGCGACAGCACCCATAACAACTTCGGCAAGGTGCTGCGCGGTTCCATCGAGGGGAATGTCTACGAGGACTGGAACGACGATGGAAAGTTTGACCCGAACGAAAAAGGAATCAAAGAGGTCACCGTCGGGCTCTTCTACCTCAACGGGCATGGCGAGTACGTCGCCTATGAGGAAAACGGCGTCGCCGTGACCACCAAGACCGACATCAACGGCCACTATAAGTTCGACAACCTGAAGGTCTACGATAAAGATAACGGGAATCTCTACATGACTTACGCCGTGCGCGAAGTCCAGCCGGAAGACTATGTCGACGGCAAGGACACCCCGGGCACCATCAATGGCGTGGTCGTCGGGGAAGCCACCGCGAACGACTACATCACCAAGATCCAGCTGGGGTGGAATCAGCATGGGATCGATTACAACTTCGGCGAGCTGAAGCTCGGGTCGATCGAAGGGAATGTCTTCGAGGACCGCAACGACAACGGCTGGATGGAAGCGGGCGAGCCGGGAATCGCCCGGGTGAAGATCGAACTGCTCAAGTGGAACGGCACGCAGTACGAGGTGATCGACTCGCAGCTGACCGACAATGCCGGTCACTACCGCTTCGATAACCTCGCCATCAACGGAGAATACGCTGTCCGCGAGACCCAGCCGACCGAATACGTCGACGGCAAAGAACAGCTCGGAACCGTCAACAACGTCCCTCGCGGCGTGGTGGGAGAAGACCAGTTCACCAAGATCAACATCGGGTGGGACGAGCATGGCGTCGAGTACAACTTCGGCGAACTGCTCCTCGGGTCGATCTCCGGTTATGTGTTCGAGGATCACGATAACAATGGCTTCTACGAACCGGCCGCTCAGGGGGGAGTCGACGTTCCGATCGCCAATGTCACGGTGACTCTGTACGTGAAAGGAGCGGATGGGAATTACACCATCGCGCGCGACAGAAATGGTGATCCGCGCACGGCCCGGACCGACGCGCTCGGTTACTACAAGTTCGATAATCTCGATATCGAGAAGGTCTACGCGGTCCGCGAGACCCAGCCGAGTGACTACTCCGACGGGAAAGAGCAGCTCGGAACCTTCAATGGCGTCAACCGCGGCATTAAGGGGAACGATGAGTTCACCGAAATCGATGTTCATTGGGATGATCACGGCGTCAACTACAACTTCGGCGAGCTGAAGCTCGGGTCGATCTCCGGTTACGTCTTCGAGGATCACGACAACAACGGTTTCTATGAGCCGCAGTCCCAAGGCGGGGTCGATGTGCCGATCGCCAATGTCAAGGTCACCCTCTATCGCAAGGATGCCAACGGCCATTACGCCGCCGTCTACGACGCCAGCGGAAATCTTCGCACCACGATGACCGATTCGCTCGGCCACTACCAGTTCGACAACCTCGACATTGAGCAGGTCTACGCGGTTCGCGAAACCCAGCCGGCCGGCTACACCGACGGCAAAGAGCAGCTCGGAACCTTCAACGGTGTGGAGCGCGGCGTGAAGGGGAACGATGAGTTCACCGAAATCGCTGTCCATTGGGATGATCACGGCGTCAACTACAACTTCGGCGAGCTGAAGCTCGGGTCGATCTCCGGTTACGTCTTCGAGGATCACAATGACAACGGTGTCTATGAGCCGAAGGCCCAGGGCGGCGTCGACGTTCCGATCGCCGAGGTGACCGTTTCCCTCTACCAGAAGGTGGGGAACGACTACGTCGCGGTCCTCGACGCCAACGGCGCCGCTCGGACGGCGCGGACCGACAAGAACGGCTATTATGAGTTCAGCGGCCTTGATATCAATCAGGTCTACGCGGTCCGTGAGACTCAGCCGGCCGACTACACCGACGGCAAGGAGCAGCTCGGAACCGTCGGCGGGGTGGAGCGCGGTGTGAAGGGGAACGATGAGTTCACCCAGATCGGTATCGGCTGGGACGAACATGGCGTCAACTACAACTTCGGTGAGCTGAAGCTCGGGTCGATCTCCGGTTACGTCTACTACGACGCCAACAACAATGGCATCTTCGACGCCGGCGACATCGGTCTGGCAAACGAAACGGTGACGCTGCGTGTTCTGGTCGATGGCGAGTACACCAACGCGGTGGTCGGCACGACCGACTCCACGGGGTTCTACATCTTCGACAACCTTCAGATCAACAAGATTTACTCGCTCACCGAGACGCAGCCGGCCGGTTACCTCGACGGCAAGGACTCCGTCGGTACGATCAAGGGTATCGTGGTCGGAACGTTGGTTCACTCCGACTACATGAACAACATCGCCGTCGGCTGGGACGACCATGGGATCAACTACAACTTCGGCGAGATTCTCGATACCGAACCGGAGGAACCGGGTATCCCCAATATCCCGACGACTCCGGCGCTGAATATTCCGAGACGGTACTTCAATATGACCCCGTACCAGATGAGCTACATTCCGTCGAATGTCGCCACCGCTCCGGTAACCGTCTCGAGGTTCGGCGGCGGTGCCGTGGCCCCGAACTACGCCTGGCATCTGTCGGTCATCAACGGCGGTTACCCCCGCTCGATCGACGCGCTCAATTCGGTCGCGGGATACCGCGGCATGCTCGGCCGCAGCCAGTACCTCAACGTGGCCTGGAGCGGTCAGTCGACCGACAACGGCGAGTGGCTTATCCGCGGGGCTGACGGCAGCGTGGCGCACCGCTATGTCTTCGGAACGAGCGACGCGGTCGCTGTGGTCGGCGACTGGGACGGCGACGGTACCGATAACCTCGGTCTTTACGTCAATGGCCAGTGGCTCCTCGACCGCAACGGCAACGGTACCTGGGATGACGACGACCTCTGGGCCGAGATGGGGAGTTCCAAGGACATGCCGGTCGCGGGCGATTGGGATGCCGACGGTAAGGATGACATCGGTATCTTCGGACCCCGATGGGCGGGCGACTCCCTGGCGATCTCGCTTGAACCGGGGCTTCCGGCCGATAAGAACCCGAATACGTTCCGCAACGTCTCGCGTCCGAAGAACCTCCCGCCCGAGTACACCGAGTCGAACGCCAATGTCCGCGTGATGAAGCACCGCAACACGGGCGATGTCCGAATCGACCTGATCGACCACGTCTTCGAGTATGGTCAGGACGGCGACCAGGCGATCACCGGCGACTGGAATGGTGACGGCGTCGACAAGATCGGCGTCTACCGCGATGGGACCTGGTATATCGATATCAACGGCAACGGCGTCTTCGATGACGGCGACGTCACCATCGAGGGCTTCGGCAACAGCTCCAGCGTCCCGATCGTCGGCGACTGGGACGGCGACGGAATCGACAACATCGGTCTGTTCGAGGATGGTCTGTGGGCTCTGGATACCAACGGCGACTACCGTCCCGACACTCACTTCACCTTCGGGCGCAGCGGCGACCAGCCGATCTCCGGCGACTTCAACGGCGACGGCAAGGACGAAGCCGGTGTCTATCGTCCGGGAAGCGACTCGACGATCAAATCGGACGATACCCTCTCGATGTAAACTCCTGACAGTGTGACAGAAGAAAGGCCGGATATCCGTGAGAGCGCACCAGCGCGCCCCGGATATCCGGCCTTTCTTTTTCGAGAGTCTCAACCTAACGTCGAACCAACACCCAAGTTCACCCTTTATGGAACGATATCCCCTCCTATCCCTCGCGCTGCTGGCCCTATTCGGCGGCCTGGGAGCCCTGGCCCGTTTCGGACTGGGAAGACTGCTTGGTCACTTCAACTGCCCTCTTCCCTGGAGCACCGCCTGCGTCAATATCCTCGGCTGCCTCGGCTTCGGGATCGCCGCCGCCCTGTTCGCTCGGGGAGTTTCCCCCGAGCTCAAGCTGGCCGTCATCACCGGATTCTTCGGCGCCTTCACTACGTTTTCGACTTACGTTTTCGAAATCGAGCAGCTCCTCGCCTCCGGCCAACCCCTAACCGCCGCCGGAAGTTTTCTCCTGCAAAACCTAGTCGGTTTCGCCGCGCTCTATACCGGGATGAAGATCGCGGGATAGGTTGTTGTCTTAGGGAGAAACGGCTACAATCATTATAAAGAGTTCAGCAGGCAGAAATGAGTGTGAATCGAACAACCCATCGCGAAGAAACAGAAGCCTCCCCATGTCCAATATCCCCGAAATAAAGACGAATCCCCCCGCCTCATCCAAGCCTCTTAGCGCTGGGGTTCTCGCCGCGGTTGTTTTGTTCATCCTCCTGTCTATTTTCATTCTCCTGCGGCTGACGCCGATGATGGCCGATGATTTTTGCTTCGCCCGTTACTCCGGCGAGCCGATGACCTCGCTGAGCGATGTTTTCCGTAATGTCCAGGACATGTATATGAATTGGGATGGGAGGGCCCCGGGCGCGTTTTCCACGTTTCTGTTTTCCTTCCTTGGAAAAAACGCTTTCGATATTTTCCAGCCATTCCTTTACCTGGGGATCATGCTTCTGGCCTATCTGCACGCCTTTGGCCGAAAAAAAATAGATCCCCTCCCGCTTCTGGCAATATTTTTTCTCTCCTTCCTCTACAGCGCGGCTTTCGGGCACGCAGTCCTGTGGCTGGTCGGGTCGTGCTACTCCTTTGAGTGTTTCTTCTTTCTCCTTTTTCTGCTCCCGTACCGCCTGGCTGCCGAGCCGGGAAAATCGAACAAAAGTGTATGGGAATTCCTGCTGTCCCCCTTCATTTTTCTCCTGGCTGTCTACATTGGCTGTGTTGGAGCCAATATGGCCGCCGGTGCCCTTTTGATGGTTGTTCTGTTTCTGTGTCTTTACAAAAAGAATCGGATCCCTGTCCGTCCCTGGATGATCATCGGTTTTGTGGGAATCGTCCTCGGTATCGCCGTGATGTTCGCCGCTCCGGGAAATGCCCATCGTATCGCCAGTATGGCGGGTACGAACAGTAGTGCCCCCCTAATCGATTTTCTCCACAAAAAGGTATCGATCCTCTACCAGCTGACGGTCCTGTTGGAGACCAGTCACGCGGTTCAGTTATTGGGCATGATCTTCTTTGTCGGCGCGGTAAAAATCGCTTTTTTAAGCAAGCGGGGGACATCCATCCTCCCTCCATGTCTTTACCTCCTCGGTGGTCTGGCGGTGATTTACTCACTTCTGGCCGCCCCAAGCGCGCCTGCACTGCGTTCTGTCTACCCGGCCAGTATTCTCTTAATCATAGCCCTGGCCGCCACGGTCGATTCCCTCGGCCTGGATTGGAAGCAGCGGCCGAACAAAACCGTCCTCATCACGGTTTTTCTGATTTTCGGTACGATGTTCTCGATCAAATACATTGCCGATATCCGGGATTGTCAGTTGATCAAAAGCGTCTGGAATGAGCGAATCGATATCATCCATCAGGCCCAGGCCTCTGGTCGGAAAGATGTCGAACTCCCCCCCCTCCCCCCTCCGAGCCGCTGGAGGCCCCGATTGCTGAATGTCTACGATGTCGGGGAGAACTCCGACAGTTTTATCAACGAGGCAGTAGCCCACTACTTCGATCTGGATAGTGTCGTCATCGAGGAAGACAATCCGATTGACGACAAAAACTCAAACCCGAATTAGTACATCAATTTACAGTGCGTCATACGAAGCCAATAAACACCGTACGTCATTCGGACGGCGCTTGCTGGTTTTTTGTTGACTTATACAGATGCCACACGTTCCGAACATAGCCGACCGAAAAACCAAGAAACTCATATAGCCGGCAGGCGGGATTGGTCTTTTGGGTGCGCAATCCGACACGAGATCCTCCTTGCTGGAAAAGGATATCGATCGCCAAAGCCAGAAGTGTACGCCCTATACCTCGGTGCCGGCAATGGGAATCAACCGCTATAAGCTCGATTATTCCAATATCTTCCACCAATTTAAAACTCACCATTGCGCGAAGGGTGCGATCTTTGCGATCATCGTAGGCCCCAATAATACTGCAATCGGGGGCAGACAACCCCTTTTCAATCCACAGATCATAGAGTTCCCCGACTTTGGGGGCGAGACGCGGATCTTTGGCAAAGCGGGAATCCCAGGAACTGGCTCTCGCTAGAGTATAGAGTTCGGGGACCGGCTGATCGATCATCGCGAAGGAGAACCCATCAGGGAGAGTCGGCTTCGGCACGGGGGATGAGAGAGTCTTTTCGTAAAAGACTCTCTCGTCGTACATTACCCCATACTTTGGGAGGATTCCCTCAAAACGGGGTTGGAGCTCGGGGGAGAGGAAAACGTAGATAAGCTCCGCGGCGCTGTCGTCGATCACATCTTGAACCATCTCGGGTGTATCACACTCATCTATATCCATCGACGCGACCGGAAGACCGAAAAACGCACTGTCCCAAGGCAGTTCACGATAGTTCATCGTCTCTTTGTCTCCTCTTAAGATTTCTCCCCTCTCAAAAACAGGAAGGGTGTTTCTATACGCCAAAGAACCGCTCGATGAGCTGGCAGATGAAATTCACCTGTTCGTCCTCCAGTTCGTAGTAACAGGGAAGCCGCAGGAGGCGATCGGCGATATCTTCGGTCACCGGCAGAACCGCGGGCTTTCCGCCGGAGAGTTTGATCCCCATCGGGGAATTGTGAAGCGGGACGTAGTGGAAAACAGGATAGACGTTATTCTCTTTCAAGTAATCGATCAGCCGTGTCCGAACCTCGAGCGACTCGAGGAGGATGTAGTACATATGGGCGTTGTGCCTGCTGGCTTTGCCGACTATCGGCCGCCGAAGAACCCCCTTGGCCTCGAGCGCTTCCAAGCGCTGATGGTAACCGTTCCAAATATCCAGACGGCGGCGGGTGATTTTATCGGAGTCGTCGAGCTGCGCGTAAAGGAACGCCGCGATCATCTCGGAGGGAAGGTAGCTGGATCCGATATCGACCCAGGTGTACTTATCGACCTGACCACGGAAGAACTGACTGCGGTTCGTTCCCTTCTCACGGATAATCTCAGCCCGATCCATGAACTTCTCATCGTTGATGATCAGCGCTCCCCCCTCACCGGAGATAAAGTTCTTTGTCTCGTGGAAACTATAGCACCCCATCGATCCGATCGTTCCCAGCGCCCTGTCACGGTAGGAGGCACAGACTCCCTGTGCGGCATCCTCGACCACCGGCAAGCCGTGACGCGCGGCGATCTGGCAAATCGTCTCCATCTCGCAGGCGACACCGGCGTAATGAACCGGAACGATCGCCTTCGTCTTGGGGGTAATCGCCTGTTCAATGAGGCGCTCGTCGATATTGAGCGTGTCGGGACGGATATCGACAAAAATGGGGACACCGCCGCGCAAAACAAAGGCGTTGACGGTCGAGACGAAGGTGTACGACGGAACGATGAATTCATCGCCGGGGGCGATATCGCAAAGGATCGCCGCCATCTCCAGCGCCGCGGTACAGGAATGAGTCAGGAGCGCCTTCTTGGCGCCAAAGTGTTCCTCGATCCACTGATGGCATTGTTTGGTGAAGGGACCATCACCGGAGAGATGCCCATTACTGACCGCCTGAGCGATGTTATAGAGCTCTTTGCCGATGATAAACGGTTTGTTAAAGGGAATCTTTTCCATAGATCAACAGTCCTGAAAAACAACGCGGCCGCAATCGAAAAATCGGGGGGGAGATTACTCTTCTTCGCACCCGATCACCTCGGAAATAATAAACTTCGGCCGCCCTTTCGTCTGATTGAACACCTTCCCCAGATAGACCCCGACCACGCCGAGCATCGTCATCAGCGCACCGCAGACAAACCAGATCGAGAGGATCAAACTGGCGTAACCGGCCACTTTAATCTCCCCCATGAGAGCCAAAACAAGATAGACCGCCATCACCGCAACCGAGACAGCCGCAATCCCCGCCCCCAATAAAGTCATCATCTTCAGCGGCTTGTTCGAGAAGGTAATGATATTATCGGAGGCCAGCCGGAGGAGTTTCACCAACGAGTACGACGATTTCCCCTCCGGCCGCGCCGCGTGGACGACCGGAATCGCCGTCTGGCGAAAACCGACCCAGCGGATCATCAGCGGAAAACAGCGAATGGAATCCCCCATCTGGAGAACCGCTTCTATCACCTTTCGGCGGAAGATGCCGAAGTTGGCGGTAGCGGCGTCCATTTTCGTGTCGGTCAGATAGCCAAACAGCGCGTAGAACGCCTTGGACTGCACTCGTTTAACGAAGGAATCCTGCCGATTGACCCGACGGGCCAAAACGACATCGAACCCCTCACGCGCCTTCGCGTAGAGCTTGGGTATCTCTTCGGGAACATCCTGAAGATCGCAGTCCATCACGACCACCCAATCCCCCCGGGCTTTGGTCAGCCCCGCCGTGATCGCGTAATGCTGACCAAAGTTCCGGGAGAGATTCACTCCGACAACCGCGGGATCATCGCGGCACAGCGCCGCGATCTCATCCCAGGCGCCGTCGGGACTGGCGTCGTTGACAAAAATCAACTCGTAGCTCACCGCAATCGGCGCCAAGGCGTCATGAACCCGCCGAGCCAGAGCGCGCAAGACAGTCTTCCCCATATACTCGGGGACAACCACAGAGATTTCCGGCTTGGGGGTCACCATGGGGA
>CADBTE010000165.1 GCA_902797455.1 uncultured Planctomycetota bacterium
AAATTGGACGCCTGTCTGAAAGCAGGCGACGGCGGTGAGGCGACCGATGATTCAGGAGGATCGTTCAAGTGTATAGATCGGCTCCGTACCATGGCCGAGAACGGTGACGCACAGGCACAGTACAACTTGGGCTTCTGTCTGGACAAAGGCATCGGCGGCGAGAAAAATCCCGAGGAAGCCGTAAAATGGTTCCACATAGCCGCCGAGCAAGGAGATGCAAAGGCACAGTATAGATTGGGTCTGTGTCTGATCAACGGCATCGGCTGCGAGAAAAACCTTGAGGAAGCCGTGAAATGGTTCCGCATAGCCGCCGAGCAAGGATATGCATATGCGCAGTGCAGCTTGGGCAACTTTCTGAGATATGGCTTCGGCTGTGAGAAGAACCCTATGGAAGCCGTAAAATGGCTCCGCATGGCTGCCGACCAAGGACAAGCACAGGATGAATTGTGTGCCTGCCTGAAAGCGGTCAACGGCAGTAAGATGACCGATGATTCGGAAGCATCGCTCAGGGATATAGATCGCCTCCGTAAAAAGGCCAAGAACGGGGATGCACAGGCCCAGTACAACTTGGGTGTCTGTCTGGTTAGTGGTATTGGCTGCGAGACGAACCCAGAGGAAGCCGTAAAATGGTTCCGCAAAGCCGCGGAGCAGGGAAATACAGAGGCACAGTATAACTTGGCTCTGTGTCTGACCAACGGCATCGGCTGCGAAACGAATCCAGAAGAAGCCGTGAAATGGTTCCGCATGGCCGCCGAGCAGGGAAATACAGAGGCACAGTATAACTTGGCTGTGTGTCTGACCAACGGCATCGGCTGCGAGACGAACCCAGAGGAATCCGTAAAATGGTTCCGCAAAGCCGCCGAGCGGGGAGAAGTGGAGACACAGTGGAAATTGGGCCTCTGTCTGATGAATGGCATCGGCTGCGAGAAGAACCTTGAGGAATCCGTAAAATGGTTCCGCATGGCCGCCGAGCAGGGAAATGCGAAGGCACAGTATAGTTTAGGCCTGTGTCTGACCAACGGTATCGGTTGCGAGAAGAGCCCCGTAGAGGCAGTAGAATGGCTCGGTGTGGCCGCCGAGCAAGGTTGTCCGAGAGCACCGGTTGAATTGGACGCCTGTCTGAAAGCAGGCGACGGCGGTGAGATGACCGATGATTCAGAAGTATCGTTCAGGGCTGTAGATCACCTCCGTACCATGGCCGAGAACGGTGATGCACAGGCACAGCGTAACTTGGGCTTCTGTCTGGACAAAGGCATCGGCTGCGAGAAGAACCCAGAAGAAGCCGTGAAATGGTTTCGCATGGCCGCCGAGCAAGGAGATGCACAGGCACAGTATAACTTGGGTATCTATCTGTTCCATGGTAAAGGCGGCAAGGAGAACCCAGAGGAAGCCGAGAAATGGTTTCGTATGGCCGCCGAGCAAGGATTTGCAGAGGCACAGTTTTGCTTAGGCGTAGGTCTGCAAGATGGTGTCGGATGCAAGAAGAACCCCAAAGAAGCTGTGAAATATTACCGTATGGCCGCCGAGCAAGGGCATGCAGAGGCACAGTGTAACTTAGGCCTGTGTCTGGACAACGGCATCGGCTGCGAGAAGAACCCAGAAGAAGCAGTGAAATGGTTCCGCATGGCCGCCGAGCAAGGAGATGCACTGGCACAGTATAACATAGGCCTCAGTCTGACCAAAGGCATCGGCTGCAGGAAGAACCCCAAAGAAGCTGTGAAATATTACCGTATGGCCGCCGAGCAGGGGCATGCGGAGGCACAGTGTAAATTGGGCCTCTGTCTGGTGGAAGGCATCGGCTGCGAGAAGAACCTTGAGGAAGCCATAGAATGGTTCCACAAAATCCCCGAGCGAGGAGATGCGGAGGCACAGAATAACTTGGGCTCCTGTCAGGACAATGGCATCGGCTGCGAGAAGAATCCGGAGGAAGCAGTGAAATGATTCCGAATAGCCGCCGAACAAGGGTATACAGATGCACCGTTTAACTTGAGCAGCGTCTGTTCCATGGCGTCGGCTGCAAGAAGAACCGTGAGGAAGCCATGAAATGGTTCCGAATGGCTGCCGACCAAGGTCATGAGAAGGCACAACTGGCACAAAAGATTATGGAGCCGGATGTGAAGCTTTAGGCAATTTCAACGTGATTAGTCGTACTGTTTCATGACACTGAGTCTATATAAATCAGTTCCGAGGAGTGACCAATGAACAATCCAAAATTATCTTTGAGTGATATTTTTGTGAACATTCATTCGTTGACTTTGACGATTGCGTCTTGTCTGTGTCTGTTCCCCGGGAGTAGCTTGTACCGCCGGGGGGATCCCAAAACATGGGTTCTCCCGGAATTCTGGGAAGATCAATGTCTATGGATAAACCGGGATAGGTTCTTCAGCTTGAAGTGATCTGTGTTTCTGAAGCCGTGGGGCTTTCTTTTTTTACCCTCTGGATATGTTCTCTTCCCCCAGATGTCCGGAAGAACCATTCTTCTCGAAGTCTGTTTTGGATCGCAATTCTTCTTGAAAAGTACAATCTTATATCCTCTTTTACGCGCTTTTGCGCTCTGACCGGATGTTTAAACCGTCCTTGGTATCGCGCAGGTGAACCTCGCCGTTTTCCCCCACCTCGTCGAACTCGACCGAGACGAGCTTCGAGACCCCCGGATCCTGCATGGTGATGCCGTACATTGTCTTGGTGCACATCATCGTCTTTTTTGAGTGGGTGATGATCAAAAACTGAGTGTCCGTCTTGAACTCCTGAATGACTGTCGTGAATCGGCCGACATTCCCTTCGTCCAGCGCGGCGTCGACCTCGTCGAGGATGCAGACCGGTCCGGCGTGGCAGCGGAAGATCGCCAGCAGGAACGCCACGCAGGTGAGCGTCTTCTCGCCGCCGGAAAGGAGCATCACGTTCCTGAGGTCTTTCCCCGGAGGACGGACGAGGATATCGATCCCCGACTCCATCGGGCAATCGGGGTCCGCAAAGACTAAGTCGGCGTGTCCGCCGCCAAAGAGCTTCTGGAAGATTTCGTTGAAGTAAATCTTGACCTCGTCGAAGGTCTCGTCAAAGAGCCGCTGGCTGTCGACGTTGACCCGATCGATCAGCCGCCGGATTTTCTTGCGGCCGTCCGACAGGTCGTTGTATTGGCTGGAGACCCTCTTGTACCGCTTCTCGAGCGACTCGAGCGCGTCGATGGCTTCAAGGTTGACGTTTCCGATTCGGCTGAGCTTTTGCTTTAAGTCGTTGATCTCCCGCTGGCACCCTTCTTGATCGAAATTCGCTTCGTCGAGCTCGTCGAGTTCGTTCTCGGACGGCGCGCCTCCGTCGGGTGTTTCCGCGGCCTCGGTTCCGTTAGTTACGGGGTTATCATCGGCCGATTCCGCTTCAGCGCGGGCGCGAAGCTCCTCAAAGCGGCGATTGGCCTCTTCCAGATCGACCCCGTAATCTTCCATAAGGCGGTCGGCGAGCGTGTGATTTTCGTTCTCCAAGGCCTCGATACTGCCGCTGAGTCGGAACAATTGTTCCCGATTGCCGTTGATCTTTTGTTCACAGCGTCTGATCTGTGACTCGGTTTGCTTTTTCTCTGCGGCCAGTTTGCAGCGGACTCGGTACAGATCGTTTCTTTGCCGGAGATTCTCTTCTTTTTGGGAGTACAGATCGGCCAGTGTCCCGCCGTCGGCGAGGATCGTCAGTTCACAGGCCTGACGGCGGGCGCTTAACTCATCACAGCGGCTGCGGTGTGCCTCGAGGATCTTTTGCTGTCCCGAACGGGTCTGCTCGTATTGCTGGCGGCTGTTTTTCAGCAGCTCGAGTTCCGTTTCGCTTTTTGCCTTCTCGATCTTCAGGGCGTTGGTCTCTTCGGCCTCGGCGCCGCAGCGCTTCTCGGTGACCGCGCGTTTCCGCTCGATACGTTCCGCTTCCAGCCGTGTTTCTTCGGCCTGTAAATGCAGTTCGTCAATCTGTGCCTGAGTCTGGTCGATGATCGGGGCCAGGCGGGCGGCCTCGGCGGCCGCCTGGCCGATTTCTTTATTCAGCGCTTTCAGGTCGCGTTTAATCGACCGGCGCTGCTGTCCATTCTTGACACGGCGCAGACGAATATCGTCGAGCGATCGGTTCGCCTCGGCAAGATCGTTTTCGATCGTTTTCAGCTGCTGATCGACCCCCTGGAGCGCCTTGTCCAAAGTACGAAGTTTTCTCGCCCCCGAGGCGATCTGATTTTTGAGGGTCACCCGCTCGTCGAGAAGCTGACGCAGTTCGCTTCGGCGGGTGATCCAGCCGCCGGACGATTGCGCCGGACCGACGACGAAGGTCCCGTTGGCGTTGAGCGCCTGGCCGGCCAGCGTGATGAAGTTCGTTCGGCCGTCACTTTTCTTATAGAGCTTCTTGGCGACGCTCAGTGATTCGACAATCCATGTTCGGCCCAGAAGACGCCAGACAAGATGCTCAAACTCCGGATCGGTCTCGACAAACCGGTCGGCCCGGCCTAGGACACCGGGGACCCCGTCGTAGACGCCGGGGGCGAGGCGCTGCTCGTCTTTGGGGTGGCGCTCGGGCCAGATAAAACTGACCTTGCCGGCGAACGACTGTTCATTCTCCTCAATATAGCGGAACAGTTCCGGATCGGGGGAGACGACGATATGCTCGGCGTCGGCTCCCAACGCCAGTTCGATGATATGCGCCGCCTCGACGTTGACCCGGATCAAGTCGGCCACCAGGCCATGAACATGGCGGAACGGCCCCGTCGGATCGGCGGCGCGGGTGAGGATTTCCTGAACCCCCTCGCCGAGACCGTCTTTTTTACGGAGAAGGTCTTCCAGAAGAGAGATTCGCTCGTTCATCCCCAAAAGGCGCAGCTTCTTGTCTTCGTACTCCTGACTTTGAACCTGACGGCGATCGCTGAGATTCTCTTTTCGTGCGGTCAGCTCCCTTTTGGTCTCTTCATTGCGCCGAATCTGGCTGACCAAAGTCGTGACGTCGCCGCGGATCGTCCCCTGATCATTGACCGATTCGGCCAATTGACAGCGCAGATCCCAGAGTTGTTTGTTGTTTTTCTCTTGAGTGTCGAGAAGGTTATCGCGCCGCTGCCTCATCGTTCCGAGCTCAATTTCGAGCCGTTCCGACGAAAGAGTCGACTCCCGAAGTGTTTGGGCCAGCTCTTCGCCCCGGCTGGTCAGCAGCTCGAGTTTCTTGCCGAGAATCTCCTGGCGAAGTGTCCCTGTGTCGAAGCGCCCGGTGGCGCGGCGCAGGCGGCCGCGAGCCTCGAGGATGCTTTGATCGGTCTTGAGCATGAGATTCTCGAGGTCGCCTCGATTGGAGTTGATCTCCAGGAGCTGACGGCCATGCTTGACGATCTCTTCGTCGAGCGAATCGAGCTGGCTGTACTGGAGTTCCGCCGCGGATTCGATCGAGGCGATGTTTTCCCGCAGCTGGGCGATTTCCCCGTCTAAGACCAGAAGCCGGCCGTCGAGCTTGTCAAGACGTTCGGCTTGGCCGCTGTTCTCGGTCTCGGCCTCGGCGCGCCTGTTTTCGGCCGCCTGACTTTCGGCGGTGAGCTTATCGAGCAGCAGGCGATATTCCTCGGCTTTTTTGTAGCGGCCCCGCCACTGAATCAGTCCCAGTTCGGTCCGCAGTGTTCGGAGCCGTTCGGTGTACTGGCGGTAGAGCTGCGCTTTTCCCGCCTGCGATTTTGTCGTCCGCAGCTGAGTTTCCAGCTCGGAGACAATATCGGAGAGACGAACCATATTCTGTTCGACTTTCTCGAGACGACGGGTGACCTCCTGCTTTTTCGCGTTGAATCGAGCCACCCCGGCCGCCTCTTCCAGGACACTGCGCCGCTGGGCCGACGTACTCTGAAGAAGGAGCTCCACGCGTCCCTGCTCGATGATGCTGTACGCCTGAAGCCCCAGACCGGTTCCGCTGAGCAGTTCCCGGATATCCTTTAAACGTGCCCCCTGTCTGTTGATGAGATATTCTGACTCACCGCTGCGATAAACCCGGCGGGTGATCGCGACCGTGGGGGAATCGAACTGGAGGAAACGCTCGGCATTGTCGAACGTTAGCGTTACTTCGGCCATACTGGCGGCGGGCCGCGTTTCGGAACCGTTGAAGATGACATCGGTCATCTCACCGCCGCGCAGTTTTTTGACGCTCTGTTCCCCTAAAACCCACTTGATGGCGTCGACGATATTCGACTTCCCGGAACCGTTCGGACCGACAAGAGCGGAGATGCCCTGCGCGAAGTCCATTCGCGTACGGTCGGCAAAGCTCTTAAAGCCGGACAGTTCAAGGGATTTTAGCATAGACGGACGGCACGCGCCGTGCCGAATCGGCACGGCGTTTCAACGGAGGATCAGTAGGGAGTGTTGGCGGAATCTTGTTTGTCGGCGAAGACCGGGTCACTCGAGGAGGACCCGGCCGGATCGTCTTCGGCAGGTTCTTCCTCGGGTTCGTCGCGGAACGTCTGCGAATAATCGATTTCGTCCGCATCGTCCTTCTTCGAGAAAAGATTCTTTGGATTCAGGCGAGACCAGACGGAGGTTTTCTCTTTTGTGGTGTCCCCCGCCAGACGGCGTTCCATCTCCTCAAGCTCACCGATGTCGCGGATTCTCTTAAACGCCGTGCTGTTGGCGCCCGGAAGCGCGTCGATGGCGAGCGTCGCCGGCGAGAGATTCCCCCCGACACTGCAGCACAGAATATCCTGCTTTTTGGCCTCCACCAGGAAATGAACCTGCTCGGCGTAGGTTCCCCCGACCGCGTCGATCGCCCGAATGATCGAGTCGAGCTGGCAGTCGGTGCGGCGTTCGGCGTCGATGCCGCTTTTGTAGTGCTTGACCAGAACCTCGCCGCCGAGGCCGCGGACGGTGATTCGTCTTCCCGCGTCGATTTCGAACTTTCCGCGAAGCGCCAGATTTTGCTTGCCGAAGAGAACCAGTTCGGGACGCTTGCTCATCGCGATATGAACCATCGGAGGACCGTCGCAGTTGAGGGCGTGGTAACTGAAGCGTCCTTCCATGATTTCCCCCTGAATCATCAGATCGGAGGGGTTTCGTGTCCAAAGAGCACGGAACGCGCCGTAACGGGTCTCGTTGCTGTTGGCGGAAAGCAGCTCGCGCAGCGCGGCGTCAACCTCGGGGCACGATTTTAAGGCGGTACCTAAGACAGCCATACAGCTGGGACGCAAAAGGGCGTTGTCCCGAGCCAGGGCGGCGAGAATTCTCGCCGCGTCGGCACGGTCTTCCCGGACGTTCATATAGGCCATCGCGGTGGCCGAATGGTAACGAATCGGCTCTTGATCGGACTTCATTCCCGCGCGGATCGCCTCGACCGCCAGGGGGTTATTCGGGCCGATCGCCTCGAGCTGGAGCGACGCCAATTCGGAGGTTTCGGGGTCGAAAAGTTTCGCGCGCAGCTCGTTGATCCGGCGGTTCATCTCATCGGGAGTCTCGAAGAAAGAGATGCAGCAGATGACGTTGACGTAGCGGTTGATGTTGTCCCGGTACTCGTCGGGGACCACCAGGCTGATTCGCGAGGCCTGACCGGTGGCATGGGCCACCTTCTTTTTTGATCCGTTGCTCTTGTAACTGAAACGGTTGTTGATTACGTCTTCCAGCCGCTGCGCCACCCCGGCGCTGCGTTCTTCCTCTTTGATCGTCAGCCAGATGTCACGCGGACGGACAATCACCGCACCGCCGATGATTTTCCCCTGCTTGGCGGCGATCTTTTCCTCGCGCTCCCTCGTCTGAGGATCGAGAACAACCCGACCCGAAACCAAACCATCTAGCGCCCCCTTGTGGATGACGTCTGTCGCTAAATACTCGTGCAGCCGGGCGTTGGTGACAAATCCTCCCTCGATGGAGGTCGCCTCGCTTCCGGGGGGGAGAGAAACCTTAACATCGAGCCGATCCCCCTTGCGAGCCCCCGGCGGAACGACCACCTCTAAAAGCGCCACCGCTGTGGAGAGGGAGGCGATTCGGTGCTTGGCGGTTTTTTTCAGTTCGGGATCGCGCTGGAGCTCCTGCAGAACCATCGTCGTGTAGGTACTGGGCGGTTCGTCGGCCCCGGTGTCGGGGAGCCCCTCTACCAGGCAGACCCCCTCGATTTTGGCCAGCGTCATGTTCGACGGCCAAGCCAGGTCGCCGACCAAGCGTCCCTTATTCGAGATCACCCGTTTCTGTTCCTCTTTGACAGGGTCTTTCTTGGGCGGATTGAATTTATTGCATCCGTGCAGGGAAAGGCAGAAGACGCACAGCAGGAGAAGAAGAATTCTCCGTTGAACGGCTTTTGGTCTGGTGCTCATCACAACGTCCGTGTCTTGAGTTTCCTCCGGCGGCGCTTTTAAAAGCGCCATGAAAAATGCTCATCGCTCAATATATAGAAGCGATGGGGTATTTTAAGGGAATTTTCGTGGTTTGTTCAATAGCAAAACGGCGATTTATCCGGTAGAATCTCCATTGATCGGTTCGTTCCTTCCGCGTTTCACAAAAAGTTTTCCAGCGGAGCGCCTTTATGGGCTTGCCTAAATTGCCGAATGCAGAGATCTTGCCGGAATCTCCAGGATTAACACCCTCGGATTCCCCCCACGGAGGTTCCTCTCTGGGACGGCTGGCCCGCGCGTTTTTTGGCGGTCTGCTCTTCGCCGTCGCCTTGACGCTCATCGGCCGCGGCGTGCTGATCTTTTTCATCGATCCCGTCCCGCTGACCCCCAGCTTGATTCTGCTGGAATTCGGCCATGTCGCCGGTTTTCTCCTGATTTGGTACGGTCTGTTTCGCCGAAGATTCTTCTCCGATACCACCGCGCGCCGAACAGTAACCGTGATTTTTCTCCTCTGGTTCGCGGCAATGTGCCTTAAGGCGACTTCCCTGGCCTGGCGGTACGACTATCTGGGGATGAATTCCGGCTTTGAGGCGCGCGCGTACGCGCCCGCGTGGTGGGCAGAGCTCTTGATGAGTTTTCCTGTGTCGTATTTGGTGATGGAAGACAACATCGTCGGCGCGCTGATGACCGAACATTTTCTCCTTGCCAATCCGCTTTTGCACCGCTATGTCGTGAATTGCCTCTATTGGCCGCTGGTTCTGGCGATCGAAGGGGCCCTGTGGTGGACTATCCTTTTCTTTGCCCTGCGAGCGCTGGCGCGCTTGGTGAAGTTCCTCTTTCGTCGTTCTCCGGGGACGAAGGCGCCGCGGCCTGTTTGGCCGGCATCGCGCCGATGGTCGTTTTTCGCTGTCGCTTCGGCGCTGCTGTTTGTCGTTCTGTTTGCCTGGATGGTTCGTCTGACGGTCGTCCATGTTGAACGAACCACGGTTTGGAATCGTGATTTTGAGACGGCTCGGATGATCGTTGCCCGATTTTTCGCGCTGAATTCACGGCATCCCTATACGTGGGACGAGATTGTCGAAGCCGACTTCAGCCAAGAGGAACAGAACGATCGGCCATTGCCGCCGGGGACTCACTTCTTCAAAAACCCCGGCTTTCACGATCGATCGGAATTGAACTTGGATTATCTGCGAAAAATCGATAAAAACGCCGAAAACGCTGTCAAAGAAGCGATGAAAAACGGCACCTCTTCCCCAAGCCCGTTTTCTCGGAAGGAGTGGATCTTTCGTATTCGGCCGGTGAGCGCTGATAATCCCACCGGCGCGGGAGATAAACCGTTCACCTGGGACGGGTGGAACGTGGCGCTGATGAACTTGATGGGGCAAAACCTCATGTTCAAGATTTGGCCCGTCGACAAAGAAGAACCCGAAGAGCAGCAGTCCGCCGAAGGGGAGGGTATTCAGGCCCCCGCGCCGGACGCTCCTTCGCCGGTTGATCCGCCCTCGACCGATCCTCCGGTGGAAGCATCCCCTGAAGATTGATCTTCCGGCGCGGTCAAAGCCCGGAAGATTTGAACGAGGATGATCCCCGTGAACATACAGCCGAAGGTATACAGAGCGCAGCAAAGCGCCGTTTGGGGGGTGTCTTGAAAGTAGTTGCGGGCTAAAAAGGCGCCCAGGCCGGCGTTTTGCATTCCCACTTCGATCATCAGCGCACGGCGCATCCGGTAATCGATCCTTAGAATCTTTCCTCCGAGCCAGCCGCCGAAATAGCCGCCGATATTGATCAGAAGCAAAGGGACGATAAGCACCAGAACCGCGCTGTCGAAGGTGTGCCGGTTGGCGCCGACCACCGCGGCGATGATCCAGATGATAACGATGTTGCCGATCGACTCACCGGAGAAATCGGCGCAGCGCTTCCAAAGCGACGACAGCCGCGAGAGAGTGAACCCGACAACCACCGGGCACACGACCGTCAGAAGAAGGGTCCGCGCTATTTCGGAAAAATCAACCGGCAGATCTTCCTTCAGGAAGAACTTGAGCAAAAACGGCACCATTAGCGGCGAAAGAAGGGTCGACGAGGTTGTTAAACCGACCGAATAACTGACATTCCCCCGGCCGATCATCGTGAGCAAATTTGAAGCCATTGCCCCGGGGACACAGCCGACGAGAATCATCCCGATGTAGTATGGTTTGTCGAGCTCAAACAGCTCCGCGGCGGCAAACGCCAGAAGCGGCATCGTGATGAACTGCGTCGCCGTTCCGCCGAGAATCTTCGGCCAGTCGCGGGCGACCTGACGAATCTCCTCCAGGGGGAGGAGCGAGCCGATTACCAGCATCGCGACGGAGATAAGAACCTGCGTGAATCGCGCGGAGATTTTGAACGGATCCCATATGTTTTCCAGAAAGTGAATGTCCTCCCAAAAAAACGCAAGAACACAGGTGAGTGTCAGCCAAACGAGGAGATATCGTGTGAGTGCCTTGCGAAACATAGGGAAGCGATTCCTTCTGGAAAAACGATGACGGTTATGATGAATCTGCGTGTTAGGGAAAACGATTGTTCCCCAACTTCCGCGTTTGTCGATAAACCCCGGTGATGGCGCCGCCGCTTTTTGGGGGGGCGTCCTGCAGTTGTTATACAACGAATTTACTCGGTGACCAGAGGATCGGGATCTTTTGTCCGAGTCAGACCCACAGGAACAGCAGCGGAGGAAAAATTCCGAACGCGCCTGGAATGATCTTTACAGCCGGACCTGGGAAGAGATTGCGGCTCCCGGGCCCGAAGATACCCCTATTTGGCCCGATTTGGCCGACGAAGGCGATGATGATTCGCCGTTTCCCGAGGATTTTTCGTTCGACACTCCCGCTCTGGAGGAAGAAAACTATTCCGAGGCGCTGGACGCCTTCGCTCAAAGCCAGGAGGACACTCCCGAGCCGCCGTCGGAGCCGCCAGGGCGCGCGATGCAGCAGACTATCTCCCTGCTGCTGAGCGTGGTGCTGAATTTCATCATTTTCATTGCCTTGGCGCTGCTGCTCATTCCGCTCGGTTCCAAGCCGCCGGTCCTGGTGGCGGTATTCAGCGACCGAATCGGCGACCAGCTCGATACGCTGACCGAAGATGAGGGGAATCTCAATCCGGTGAAGGCCGATGAACCGTTTTCTGAGCTCACGGAGGATGTTCGCGTCGATGATGTCAATGTTTTCGAGCTGGAGGAAAAAGAGTTTCGCGACAACGCCGCCGCCCCCTTCTTCGACCAGTCTCGAATCGATATTCGCGACCTTCTCCGCGGCCGGACCGATCCCGGCCTCAAAGACGATCTCCTCTCGAAGTATGGGGGGACGGTCCAGACTCGCGAGGCCGTTCGGCGCGGATTGCTCTGGATGGTGAAGCAGCAGCAAAAAAATGGTTCCTGGTCTCTGAAGGAACCGTATCGCGATGGTATCACGAAGACGTTTGTCGATAACAAGACCGCCGCCTCGGGGCTCGCCCTTTTGGCGTTGGAGGGGGACGGGAACACCCGCTGGGAAGGGGAACACAAAAACGCCGTTAAAAAGGGATGGCAGTGGCTCTTGAAGCAGCAAAACGAGGACGGTTCCTTCTTTGGCTCCACCAAGCAGGGGGAAGTCAGCTCGTCGGGGGGGAGATTCTATACCCAAGCTGTCGTGACGATTGCCCTTTGCGAGCTGATCGTGATGGAGCGCTCCAGCGGGCGCTCCGATGATTTAAGAACCGTCGCTCAAAAGAGCGTCGATTATCTGGTTAAGTGGCAAAATCGTGAACTGGGCGGATGGCGCTACGATGAGGGGATCGGGAGTGACCTGTCGGTGACCGGCTGGTGCACGATGGCCCTCCAAACGGCCCGCGCGGCGGAACTGTATGTCCCTCAGGAGACATTGGATCGTATCAGCTCTTTCCTCGATTCGGTCGCCTATGACGAGGGGGTGCAGTATTGCTACTCCCCCACTTCACGGGAGAAACGTCCCTCCATGACCGCCACGGGGCTTCTGTGCCGTGAATATCTCGGATGGGACCGGAAGAATCCCGCTCTTTTGGCCGGAGCCGAGATACTGACCCGACCCGAGAATCTTGTTCGTTACGAGGATCCTCAAAAGGCCGATCGCCAGCCGGGGATGGCCCTCTTTCAGACCAATGTCTACGGGTGGTATTCCGCCGCGATGATGCTCAAGCACCTCGGTCCCTACAACAAGTACTGGCAGACATGGAACAAGGCGATGTCGGCCGAAATCCCAGCGCGCCAGTGTCCCGAGGGGAATTCCGAGGCGGGAAGCTGGGACCCCGATCTCGACAGCTATCGATTTGGGGGCGGTCGTCTCTACGTCACCGCGCTGTCGATTCTCTGCCTGGAAGTCTACTATCGTCATCTCTCCCTCTATACCCAAACCACCCAAGATCCGTAATTCAAAAACCTGTTGCTTGTCCGCGCTTTAAGGAGTATACTGGAGGCGGTTTTTTGTGTGGGAAACTTTCCGGCGGCTTGTCATCATGCCTCAAGGTTCTCCACGATACAAGCACTTTCTGATGAGCAGACGGCAAAAGATGGGAATATTCAAAACCACGCTGATTTCCGGGTTGGCCCTTCTTCTGGCACTGATCGCCGAGGCGCGGATACTCGCCCAAGACGCCGGCGGCGGGGACGCGCTCGGTATCGCCCAAGCCCAGATGATTTCGAAGGCGTTTCGCGAAACCGCCCGTTCGGTAGTGCCGTCGGTGGTCAAAATTGTCGTCAAGAGCGGGCAGGGGAAGAGATCGTCCAAGGCAGGCCAGCTTCTTCCCTTTGGCGAGCTTTTGTCCGAAAACGAGCGGGATGGGCATGACATTGAAGGGATCGGGTCGGGGGTTCTCGTCGACCCGTCGGGGATCATCCTGACGAATTTTCACGTGGTGACAGACAGCGAGAACATATGGGTTGAACTGTACGACGGCCGTCAGTTTCGGGCACGGGACGTCAAGAAGGACGAACAGGCCGATTTGGCCGTTTTGATGCTCGACTGCGATGAACCGCTCCCGGCGCTTCCGTTCGCCGACAGCGATACTTTGGAGATCGGTGATTGGGTCCTGGCCGTCGGGAACCCCTTTATGCTTGACTCCTCCGTCAGCGCGGGAATTGTCAGCGCCATCGGCAGATCGCTCCACAACAAGGAGAGCGGAATCTTTATCCAGACCGACGCCGCGATCAATCCGGGAAACAGCGGTGGGCCGCTGGTCAATCTTCGGGGGGAGATCGTCGGAATCAATACCGCCATCGCGTCGATGACGGGTGGGTATCAGGGGATCGGTTTCGCGATTCCCGCCAATACCGCCCGCTGGATCATGCGCCAGCTGATCGAGAAGGGAAAGGTTCAGCGCGCTTTCCTCGGCGTCGATGTCGAACCACTCACCTACACCGAGGCGCAGCGGCATGGGCTTGGCCCCCGCTCGGGGGTGAAAACCCGCGTCCCCTTCCGTGATTCACCGGCCGCACGCGCGGGGGTGCGCAGCGGCGATATCATCCTGGCCTTCGACGGCCGAACCGTTGATTCGATGGAGACGCTTCAGGCACTGGTCGAACTGGCCGAGCTCGATGCCGATCATTCTCTGACCATCTTGCGCCGCGGCGAGGAGCAGCCGCGTGATTTGCCGATCAAAGTCGAGATTCGCCCCGATAACTATGTTGGTGTCCCCCAAACCGAAAAACTGGTGCAGCGGGGGAAGCATTACCGCGATGCGAATTTGGGGCTGATGCTCATTCCACTGACCGCCGATTCGGCCAGCCGGCTTCAGATCGAGGTCGATTCGGGGTGGGTCGTTCTCTCGGTCACTCCGGGGACGATTGCCTGGGACGCCGGTCTGCGTGACGGAATGTGTATTGTCGGTTCCGACGGGGTGCCGATTCCCGATATCGAGACATTCCACCGGCTGACCAGCGAAGAAGCCCTGCAGCGCGGGGTCGACCTGGATGTTCTCGTCAAAGGGGAGAGCAAAACGGTGACGCTCAAAAAGAAAGACTAGTCGGTGCCGATATGGCGACAAGAAGAATCAAAATCGCGAACTTCTTTATCGGTACCGGTGAACCTGTCGCGATCCAGACCATGTGCGCGACCAAGACCTGCGATATAGAGGCGACCGCGGCGATGGCGCAGTCCCTAAGTGACGCCGGGGCCGCGCTGGTTCGTATCGCGGTCGATACCGATCGTGACGCCGAGGCGCTGGCGCAGATTCGCCGTCGAACAACCGCGGCGCTGTCTGTCGATCTTCAGGAGAACTACCTCCTGGCCGAAAAGATCGCTCCTCATGTCGATAAGATCCGCTACAATCCCGGACACCTTCATCACCAGCGTCCCGAACAGCCGTGGGAAGAGAAGGTTCGTTATCTGGCTCGAGTCGCCGATGACAATAATGTCGCTTTGCGAGTGGGGGTCAACTGCGGCAGTTTAAGTCCGGCCAGCCGTGCCGCGATCCGTGGTGCCCGCCTCCGGGATGACCGCGACAGTACCCGGTTCGATTCACTTCTGAAAAGTGCCGTCGATCAGACCCTTTTTCTCGATTCCATCGGGTTTTTCCGCTATTGCGTCTCGATCAAAGATTCCGACCCCGAGGTGGTGATCGCCGTCAATCGCCGGTTTCGGCGGCTCCGCCCCGAGGTACCGCTTCACCTGGGAGTGACTGAAGCCGGTCTCCCCCCGGTCGGGGTAATGAAATCGCGCCACGCGATGGAACGTCTCCTCTCGGAGGGGATTGGCGAGACGCTGCGTGTTTCGCTGACCGTTGAAAGCGATCGGAAATTCGAGGAGGTCGAAGCCGGAAAGCTCATCCTCAAGAACGTCGCCCAAGGGGTGATTTTCGATCCGGCGGCCGAGAAATACCCGGCGCTTAATATCATCAGCTGCCCGAGCTGCTCGCGGGTTCAAAATGGGGCGTTTGTCGCGCTGGCGCGCAAAGTTCGCGAGGCGACCGCGCCGTTTGCCGATCATCGTCTGACAATTGCTGTGATGGGATGCCGGGTCAACGGCCCGGGAGAGACCGACGACGCCGATTTTGGGCTTTGGTGCGGTCCGCAGCGCGTCCACCTCAAAAAAGGTTCCCAAGAGTTAGGATCTTGGCCCTACGACGAGATTCTCGATGTCCTGCTGGGCCGCCTGGAAGATTACTTCAATCACAATTGATTCTTTCCGCGGCCGGGATAATTAAGGGGGGGGGGAGGCCCTCAAGCTGGATAAAACAAAAGCGTCCGAGGCAAATTTTTCCTTAATAAGGGAAAAAGCGCCCCACCCCTCCTTGTCGGTTATCCTTTGACGGTTAAACTAATAAAACTGTCCATAATATGGAAAGAGACTCTAGACCGTTCATCTGTTAAAGGTGGTCAAATGCAAGATAAAACGTTTATGGCCAAGCCCGGCCAGGTTGAGAAAAAATGGTGGGTCATCGATGGGACCGACCAGGTCGTCGGTCGTTTGGCCAGCGATATCGCGATGATTCTTATGGGTAAGCATCGCCCGACTTATACCCCGCATGTTGACTGCGGCGACTTCGTGATCGTCACCAATGTCGAGAAAGTGAAGTTCACCGGCAAAAAGTGGGTTCAGAAGCGCTATACGTGGTACACCGGTTATCCGGGGCTGCGCAGCGAAAGCGCCGCCGAGCGTATGGAGAAAAAGCCCGAGATGATTCTCCGCGAAGCGGTCCGACGCATGCTCCCCAAGAACAAGCTCGGCGCGGCGATGCTCGAGAAGCTCAAGCTCTATAAGGGTGACGCTCATCCGCATCAGGCCCAGCAGCCCCAGCTGTGTACAACGAGTGATGTTCTTCAGTCGGCGGTTCAGGATTAGGTTCCCACCGAAGTCAAAATAAGAATTCAAAAGCAAGAAGGAAAGCGGAAAAAATCTCATGATCAAGCGTGGCAACTATGTCCTGGAAGGGAATGGAAAGAACGACAAGCTCGGAACCGGCCGCCGCAAGACCGCGGTGGCGCGTGTTCGCATGCGTCCTGGCGATGGCAAGATCAGTGTCAACAACCGTGAGTTCGCCGAGTTCTTCCGGACCGACAAGCTTCGCGCCATGGTTCTGGCTCCCCTGACCCTGACCGAGAAAAAGGACGTTGTTGATATGGTCATCACCGTCTCGGGTGGTGGTCCGAATGGGCAGGCCGACGCTTGCAAGCTCGGTATCGCCCGCGCTCTGAAAGACTTTGACCCTGATACCGAAAAGCAGCTCCGCGACGAGCACATGCTTACCCGTGACGCTCGTAAGGTCGAGCGCAAAAAGTACGGTCTCCGCAAGGCCCGCCGCGGTACGCAGTTCAGCAAGCGTTAATTTTCCGCGAGCGGTCTTTCCGCAGTTACAACGCGCGAGTCGGCAGCGGCGTTTTCGCTGTTGCCGGCTCGCGCGTTTTTGCTTTGCCAGGCCCATGCGGCGGCTTCTTTCTTGTATTGCAATCCTTATTCAGTTATAATAAGAGCGTATTGACTTGGTCTCCCCGCCGGAGGTTTGCGTGGGGCCGTTGTTTGGATTCATCTTCCCTGGAAGCGACTAGCGTGGAACATTCAAAAAACGAACAGCACTTTTTTAAGACCGAGGGACAAGGATGCGCTTTTTCGTCGTGCGATAGTGACGGCGTGACCACTTTCTGCGCCGTGATTCCTCCCGATGCTGCCGATGAACCGAATCTTCGAGAGCAGGCGCGCTCGGCGATCGCCCGGCTCGATCTACTCCTGCGGCGCGAGCGTCTCGAAGGGGGGACCCTGACTCAGACCGTTTTCCTCCGCAGGATGGAAGATCGCGAGGTGATTCACCGGATGCTCCTCGACTACTACGGCGACCATGTTCCCGCTATTACTTATGTTCCGCAGTGTCCCTGCGATGAGAAGCTTCTGTTCCTCTTCGAAGTCTGGGCGATGCGCAGCGCTCCGCACCGGATTCGGATCCGCCGCCACAGCCCCAGCGCCGTTTCGGTTGATCTGCACAACGTATCGTACGGCTTTTTCGGTGATATTCTCCCCGAGGCGAGTCTCACCGGCGCTTACGATCAGTCGCTGGACGCCCTGCGCCGAATGCGCTCGGCCCTCGAGGAATACGGTTATTCGGTCCCCGGTCTGCTGCGAACCTGGCTCTATCAGGGGAGTATCGTCCGTGCCGAAGGGGAGACTCAGCGCTACAAAGAGCTCAATCGGGCCCGAACCGACTTTTTCAAAGGGGTTCGTTTTCTTCCGGGGCTGATCCCCGACTCTTTTACCGGCGATGTCTATCCGGCCAGCACGGGGATTGGGGCCGATGGAATGAGCGTGACCGTGGCCGCCGCGGCGATTTCGACCACGCGCGGCGACGTTCGCTGTGTCCCTCTGGAGAATCCCGGTCAAACCTCCGCTTTCGATTACGGTACGGTCTATTCTCCGCAAAGCCCCAAGTTTTCGCGCGCGATGGCGGTGGTCTGCGACAACAGCTGCGTGATCTTTGTCTCGGGGACGGCCAGCATCGTCGATTCCGAGACGAAGTTCATTGGCGACGCCGTCGGCCAGACCGATCAGACTCTGGAGAATATCAGTCGACTGATTGATGGTGACAACCTGCGCCGTCACGGGATTGAAGGATTCAGCGCGTCGCTCGATAACTTGGCGATCGCCCGTGTCTATGTCAAACGTCCCGAGGAAGATTATGAAAAGATTCGTTCCCGGTGCGGGGCGATTCTCTCCTCAACTCCGAGGACCTTCACCCGAGCCGACGTTTGCCGCGACGATCTGCTGGTCGAAATCGAGGGACTGGCGTTTGGCTCTCGCCAGTGACGGTCTTTTAGCGGAGGAGATCAAAGGCCGATAAACCGATAAAAAAACCCGCCTAAAGCGGGTTTTTTTACGGATAACCGCAAACAGACACACCGGGCGGCTCACCACACCCAACGCCCCTCTCACGCGAAAAGAGAGGGGACACATCGCCTCGGCGCACTGGATTTTTGGGAATAGCCGCAGACGGTTTACTTCTTCGCGGCGGCGTCGCCCTCGTCCTTGGCCTTCTTTTTCTTCTTCAGAACGACGCGGTAGACACGGGTCTTCGGGAGACCAAACGGGGAATCACCCTCGCTGAATTTATCCATCTTCTCCAGACGCTCAATTCTTTCGACGCGGGTGAGGACGTTACGGGCGCGGGAGACACCCTTTTTGACTTTCAAACTTTTATCGATGGTCATTGATCCGATCCTTAGTATATGCTTTGCCGACGGTTCTCACCTTGCCGCGCGCACCTTTCTCCCCCCCAAAAAAGGGGACAAACGGTTAGCTAAAGGCAACAAGCCATCTTAAGAAACACAGCCGATAGCGTGCAATTATATTCTCATTAAGAGCCCTTTCAAGGGGGCACACGCGGTCGAAAAGGGGACAAGCCGTTTTGGGGGAGGGGTGGCAGGATTTCACTAAACATCACAACCGTTTTAACCGATATAAGCGACATAGGAGACTCCCCGCGTGGGGGTCGTTTGCCCTCGCCAAACCTAAAGTGTTGTCAAGCTTAGTAAAGACAGTTTTACGAAACTGAAGGAATGGACGCCATCGTTTCGCCAGAAAAAAGAACAAGGTCAAACCCCTGTTCTGCCGCCGGGAGCTTGAATTTGTTCCGTGCGGCTTTCTTGCTTTATCTCATTGTGGGGGGCAGTCTGTCCCTGTTTGCCCAGAATGATCCGTTCGCCTCAGAGGTCTCGTCGGCGGCTTCAAGTGATACGGTTCTCGTTCCCGAAGACGTTCTTGGCGACGATTACGCGATGAATTCTAACGCTGAGGAGAGCTTTGACTACGCGATCCTCACCGAGGCCGCGCTGCAGGGATTGGACAGTTCGCTGGATCTCTTTCGGGACCATCCCGCCACATCCGCGTGGATTGCCGAAGTCGAACGCCTGATTCGTGAATCCCTCGATCAGTTAGAGGAACGTCCCGAGGCGTCGCTGGCTTCGCTGCAAAAACTGGCGGCGCTGATTGTCCGAGAAGACGCGCGGATGGAAACACAGCTCGCCAAGGATACCGATAACACTCCGGCGGGGCAGTGTCCCGTACCGGCCGACCATAAAATTATCTCCTCCGTCGCTTCCGCCGGAACGACCCCTCAGGCCGGTTCGGAAGAGGTTCGCGGTCCGAGGACCATCGAGCAGTACGAACCCCAGCAGCGGGTGGAGTTGCTGAAAGGACTTCGGTATCAGCTCGATCGGCGGATCTATCTATGGACCTTCGCGGCGCACTATCGAAAAGCCGAACTTCAGGGGGAATTGATTCCCCAGCGCGCGCTGGAGCGTTACCAGATAGATCAGCTTCTGGCCAAGACCGAAGCGGTTCGAAATTTCTTTGGCGTTACATCGGTAGGGATTCAGTGGCGCGAACGTTTCGAGGTGGATCGTCTCTATGAGGCCTTATCCCGCCTGAAACAGCTGAGACTTCAAAACGATCCGTTCCAGCCCGCCTTTACTCCCGTCTCGATGACAAGTACCGATGCAGCACAGCGGACGGTAGATCGGCTCTCACTGATCGAAGAAGAGGAAAGCACGCTTCATTGGTGTATCAACTCGATTCAGTCGAAGGTCCAATCGACCTCGATGACCGAGGAGCAGCGGCATGTTTTTCAAAATGCCACCTTGGCTCCCTGGCTGGAGATGATGGCGCCTTGGGTCTGTGATCAAGGAGATATGCGTGATCTCCTTCTGGCGTTCGAGGAATATGAGAAGACCAGCGGCGCCGACGCGGGACGGCGTATGTCGGTTTGCGCGGCTCAGCTGAGAAGCTCTCCGACAAATGCCGCGAGAAAACTCGGTGAGGCGATTCCCGCCATCTATGATAACCCGAATGTGAAGGTCTATGTCTCTGAATACCTGATCAATCGGTTCATCCCCGAGCGTGATCCGGAATACGAGGTGGTTCAAGAGACCATTCTCAACAATCCCGTAGCCGGGAGCCGTCGGGCCGATACTCAGGTTCGGATCAAGCTTGTTCCCGATGACGCGCGTCTGCTGATGCACCTGTATGTCTCGGGAAAGATCGTCGCCTCGACTCGAAGCGAAGTCTTTCCGGCCCAGCTGTTTAATCAAAGTGAGGCGGTCTATCTGGGACGCAAGCTGATCGAGTGGACCGGGGAGAAGGTTGCCTGCTCTGAGTGTGAGGTGGCGGTCAATAACTCGAACCGTTTAAATGATGTCCGGACCGATATCGATTTTGTCCCGCTGGTTGGCGAGTTTGCCCGCGAACTGGTGCGCGGACAGTATCAGTCTATGCAGGGACAGATCAACCAAGAGATGCGCCGCAAGATCGTCAATCAGGTCAAAACACGGGTCGATTCGGAGACCAATTCACGGTTCGGCGCGTTGAACGATCGCTTGGCGAAGAATGTTTTCCAACCTCTGTCTAACAATGGCCTTCACCTGACGATGAAAAACTCGCGTACGACCAGCGATTGGCTCCTGGCCTCGATGAAGTTTGGTGAAGTCTATACGCCCGGATCTCAGACCCGTGAACCGGAGACCCTTCCGGGAGCCTTCGCCGATCTGAAAATCCATGAATCAGCTCTGAACGTCGCCTTGGGTCGCCTGAATCTGGCGGGGAAGGAGTTTACCGTTCCCGAGCTGCGCGCTCATCTGGCCGATACCCTCCATCGGGAGGGGCTTCGGGCCGCCGACGAGGAGGATCCCGGCTGTATTTTCGGGATGGCCTTCGAAGACCCGATCAGTGTTTCGTTCCACGAGAATCGGATTCAGATTCGGCTTCGGTTCGACTATATCGCTTTGGGGGATCAGGAGTGGGACGATGTGGAGGCGGTCGTCTCGTACCAGCCGATGATCGACGAGAAGGGGAACGCTATCCTCGTCCGAGATGGACTGGTCAGTATCGACGGTCCGATGAGCATCCGCGCTCAGATCCCCCTGCGTTTGATCTTCGCCAAGGCCTTCCCCGCCCACGGACAGGTGCCGCTTCGCCCGAAGGTGTTTGAGAAGGACGAACGCTTCGCGGGGCTTTCCGTCGGCCTGTGTCGGGTTTCGGAAGGGTGGTTCGCGATTTCGGTCATTCAGCTGCCTTGTTCCCGCCAGGCGGCGATTCCCGTTCCTGTCTTCTGAGAAGCAAAACAAAAAGGCGTTCACCAAAGAACGCCTTTTCTTTTAAAAAGCACCGGCGCGGCTTGTTTTATTCGGCGCTCAGCGCCGCAACCTGGTCCGGAGTCAGCGCCCAGTTGTAGAGCCGGGCGAAACCGATGGCACCGCCCATAAAGCTCTCGCCGTTCCCCTTGGCGTTGACCTCAGCCGCCACGCAGTAAGCCATCGCTTCTTCTTTGGCGGGGTAGGTGAGGTTCCCGCTGCACGCTTGACGGGCAGCCTCTTTGCCGTCGAGATACAGAACGACGTGTTTCCCGTCGTAGACGCCAAAACAGGTGTGCCAGAG
>CADBTE010000166.1 GCA_902797455.1 uncultured Planctomycetota bacterium
GGAAGCTCCGGCCGCCGAAGAGGCCCCCGCCGCTGAGGAAGCTCCGGCCGCCGAAGAGGCCCCCGCCGCTGAGGAAGCTCCGGCCGCTGAGGAAGCCGCCCCGGCTGAGGAACCCGCGGCCGAGGAGGATCCGAACTACTTTACCTTAGATCAGGTCAAAGACGACATCCGCCGCAAGATCGCCGGCGACCGCCTCAAGGCCGAGGTCGATACCCTTTTCGAGAAGATGGATGTCTACGCCCGTGCCCTGGCCCGCAAACGCGCCAAGGTCGCGGGAAGCGGCTCCGAGGAACTTGAGGAGGTCGATCTGCGAAAGGCCGCCGAGGACGCCGGTTTTGAGTACTATCAGACGACCGGCACCACCAGCGACGGCACGGAAGATGTCATCTTGATCGATTCCGCTCAGGCGTACAAAGCCCGTGTCCTCCCCGACGAGACGATCGCCGAGGTCTTCCAGTCCACCCCGCTGGAGTACTCCCCGAATCAGACCGAGCTGAACCCCAGTACCAACGCCATCTACCTCTTCTGGGCGACCGAGTCCAAGGCCGAGACCGTCCCCGAGTTTGAGGAAGCCCGCGCCGAGGTGCTCAACAGCTGGAAGAAGGAGCAGGCCGCCGCCCTGGCCGAGAAGGACGCCGCCGCCCTGGCCGAGAAGGTCAAGTCGGAAGGGAAGTCGCTCGAGGAACTGGCCGCCGCCGAAGATAAGAACTTCGATTTCGTGAAGACCGAGCAGTTCACCGGGTTCTCGTTCCCGCGCGGCTTCCGTGACCCGCAGCTCTCCTTGGGAGAGATCCGCGAAGAGGGTGTCCCGTACGGCGAGGCCGATCGCGAGAATAAAGTCCTGATCGCCCCGGGCCAGAAGTTCTACGAGGTCGTTTACTCGCTGGAACCGAACGGCGTCGGCACGCTGCTGAACCAGCCGGAGGACCGCGCTTTCACCGTCCAGCTGATCGAGCGTGACTCGGACGAGTCGATTCTCGAGCAGTGCAAGGGGATCGCCGACGACCAGGTCGGACAGCAGGCCGTGATGACCTGGCAGCAGATGAACAACGCCAAGTTCCAAGAGGCGTGGCTCGATCAGCTCAAGAAGGAAGCCGGCTTCGAATGGAAGATCTACCCCGGCGAGGTCCGCGGCAACTGATCTTTTTGTTCAATCGGCAAACCGCTGTTTGACGCGCGGTACCGAAAGGGGGCTTTGACGCTGGTTCGAAGCTCCCTTTGTTTTTTGTATGATTCACCCTTCGCTTCACGCGGCGCAGGCAACAATGCTCTTTCAGACCATCACCTTGGGCTGCAAGGTCAATCAGTACGAGACGCAGCTGATTCGCGAGACATTCCTGGCCAACGGCTGGCGCGAGGCCGCCGACGGCCAGGCGGATATTGTCGTGATCAATACATGCAGCGTCACCGCCGAAAGCGACGCCAAGGGACGCAAAGCCGCCTCGGCCGCGGCGCGGGCCAATCCCCGCGCGAAACTCGCCGTGATCGGCTGCGGCGCGGCGTCCGATCCCGAAGCGATGGCCCGCCTCAGGCAGGTCGCCTATGTCGTCCCCGATAAGCGGAAGCTCCCCGAGTTCTTCAAAGAACTGGGGCTGACACAACTCCCCGAAGGGGTCACGTCGCTGGGAACGCGCCACCGGGCGTATGTCAAGGTTCAGGACGGCTGCCGGGTCGGGTGCGCCTACTGCCAAGTCCCTCTCACCCGGCCGTACCTCCAAAGCCGCCCGGCCGACAGTGTCGCGCGTGAGGTACGGCGGCTGGCCGAGGCCGGCTACCGCGAGATTGTCCTGACCGGCATCCATCTGGGGCACTACGGATTGGACTTCGACGCGATCGACTTCCCCGCCTCGTACGCGCTGGTGACCAATCTGCTGGTCGACTACCTTGCCTCGCGCGATTTTCTCCCTCCGGAAAAACGGCATACCCTTACGAAGCTCCTGGAGCGTCTGATGGAGGAGGACCTTCCGGTCCGCTTCCGGCTGGGGAGTTTAGAGGCGGCCGAAACCGGCGATGACCTGATCGACCTGGTCGCGCGAAGCGCGGGCCGGGTCTGCCCTCATTTTCATCTGTCGATGCAAAGCGGCTCGGACGCGGTCTTATCGAGGATGCGCCGACGCTACCGCGCCGAGGAGTTTCTCGACCGCTGCGCGCTGATCCGGCAGCGTATCCCGAACGCGGCGCTGACGACCGATGTCATCGTCGGTTTCCCCGGCGAGAGCGACGATGATTTCGCCGCCAGCTGCGAACTGGTGAAAAAAATCGGTTTCGCCAAGACGCATATCTTCCGCTATTCTCCCCGGCCGAAGACCCTCGCGGCCGACTACCCCGACCAGATTCCCGAGCCGGTCAAAAAACAGCGGGCCGCCGAACTGGGAAAGGCCGCCGACGCCGCGCGCGACGCCTACGCGGCGGGTTTGATCGGAAAAACGGTTCATGTTCTTATCGAGCAGACACGCCCCGGCAGCGGCGGCGCCCTGCTGGCCGGGACAAGCGAATATTACCTGGAAGCCGCCGCGTCGGCGGACGATTTTCCGCTTGCCGGGTGCGGTCAGATACTCACCGCGGCGGTCACCTCGGCCGGCGCCGGTGAGCTTCGAATCGGTCCGGTCAAGGGGGAATAGCGCGACATGCGAAGGCCACGGCGTTTTTATTGCGGGATATTCCGCAGCAAGGGGGGCTCGGGGGTGGTTCGGGTCGACGGCGCCGTCCCCCCGAACGGCTCGGATCAGCTGTTTATTCCCGCGTCCTGTACGCTCGACGCGGCGCCGGGAGATCGGGTTCGGGTCGAGCTTCTTCCCGACGAGGAACCGTCCTGGCTTCGGCATTTGCCCCGTCGGCAAAGAGCCGCCGCCGTGCGGCTTTGCGCCGAGGTGATCGAAGTGCTCCAGCGGGCGAAATACCGCTTTGTCGGCACCTTCCACTGTGACCGCCGACGCGCCTGGGTTGATATCGACGGCGGGATTTTTCAAAAGCCGGTTTTGATCACCGACGGCCTGAACGCCTCGGAAGGCCAGAAGGTCGTCGTCGAGATGAAGCGCTTCCCCTCCCCTTTCCACCGGGGAGAGGGAAAAATCGCCGAAGTTCTCGGCCGGTTCGGCGAGCGCGGGGTCGACCGGGCGGTGATCGAGCGCCAATTCGAGCTGCCTTGCGGTTTCGACGCCGAGGTTCTGCGCGAGGCGCGCGAGGCGGCGCGCGCCTTCGAACCGATCGCCGCGGGCGATCCGGAAAAAACCGCCGAGCCGCTGCGCGGCCGGACCGACTTAACCGGTGAACTGGTCATCACGATCGACCCCGAGGACGCCCGCGATTTCGACGACGCCGTCTCGCTGGGGCGCGACGCCGACGGCGGCTGGCACCTGGGGGTCCATATCGCCGATGTTTCGCATTTTGTGAGAACAGGGTCGGCCATCGATCTTCAGGCGCGCCGGCGGGGAACGAGCGTCTACCTTCCCGACGCGGTCATCCCGATGCTCCCCGAGGAGCTCTGCAATCATCTGGCGAGTCTGCAGCCGGGGACGACGCGCCTAACCAAGACGGTTCTGATCGACTACAGTCCCTCCGGAGAGCCGCTCGGGGCGAGGATCTTCCGTTCGTACATTCGAAGCGGATGCCGGCTCAGTTACGAAACCGCCGACGCGTTTTTAGCGGCCGACGGCCCCCTCGGCGGCGGGATCCCCCCCGAGGTGGGAAAACTTTTGCGCCGAATGAACCGCCTGGCCGAAACGCTTCGCCGCCGACGCCTCCAGCGGGGAGCGATCGAGCTGAACTTCCCCGACATCAAGATCGTGACCGGCCCCGGCGGGCGCGTGGCCGCGATACGGTCCGAGCCGATGACCCCCGCGCGGAGAATGATCGAGGAGTTTATGCTCGCCGCCAACCGGGAGGCGGCCCGGTTCCTTCAGCGGCACCGCGTCCCCTTCCTGCGACGGATCCACCCCGAACCGTCGCCGTCGAGGGTCGAGGCGCTGGCCGATTATCTGGCGGCCTTCGGCCCGGCGTTCGCGCTCAAGCCCCCCAAGGCGCGGGAGAAAGGGCCGGGGGAGACCCTTTCGATCCGCGCCGCGCTGGGAACCTTGGTCGAGCGCGCCCGCGGAACAGACCGGGAGGAGGCGATTGAGATGGCCGTTTTGCGCTCGATGCCCAAGGCGGTCTACTCTCCCGAAAACCAGGGGCATTTCGCCCTGGCGCTGGAATGCTATACCCACTTCACC
>CADBTE010000167.1 GCA_902797455.1 uncultured Planctomycetota bacterium
GATAAGGTCATAAAACTGCGGATGCCGCCGATCAACACAATCCATAAGAGATTTTGGGCTGATCGGCAGGCCCGGCCAAAACGTCCGGGACGTTTCGTCTGCCACGGCAAAACAGGCGCTTCTGACCAACGCCTCGCCGTGACGGCTGGCGGGATAACTCTTCAGGGCCTTGTCAACGTTGAACAACATTCTCTTTGACATAGTAATAAACTTTCTTTTTAATGTTTCTGTTTGATCCCCCTCTCGGGGGGGTGGTTTCGCGGTCCCTCTACTATGCATAGGGCAAAGGAACCGCAAATTGCAAGTAAAAAATTTCGAAACCGGAAGAAAAACCCGCAAACCAGAGGAAGAATCACTCTCCCTCTATATAGGTAAGCGTTTTTCGGGGGGTATTTTAGCCGTTTCTTGTGTTTCTTCCGAAAAACCCAAAATTTTTGGGCTCATGGAGGCAGGGCGGCTGTTTTCATTGTCTTTCGCTCCTTCCAGGGCGTATCACTAACCCTCACACAACCATCGAACCGCTCTTTTCCCTCTAACCCATTCTTTTCATTCTATAGTATGCACGCGGTAGGTTAAACTTATATTTAGAAAGCGCTCCCCACATATACCTGTGTGCCGGTCCTGTCCGCCCCCCTTCCCCCCCCAAAGGGGGGGGAAGGAGGAGGGACGCGGAAGCCAAGGGAACCTTCTCAGATCGCCTGGTCGGGGTTGATCTTCTTTGGCTCGGACCGTTCGGGACAATCGGCATCGCGGCGGGGCATCGCCTGAACCTCGTTCGATTCGGCCTCCCGCGGGGTGTACAGCCCCCACTTGATCTCGGGCCGGTGCCGATCGCCCCGGTCCCACGCGTCGAAGAACTCCTTCACCTCAGCGAGGCGGCGGCGCAGCTCCCCGCCGGAGACCTTCCACTTGCGGCAGTACGCCGAGTGCGTCATCGTGCGGGGATAGAGGACCTCGTACATATCCCGATCACAGGCGGGAAGTTTGGCGATGAAGTCGGCCTTCTCCTTCGCCATGATTTCCTCCTCCGGGGTCGAGGTTTTGGGATCGGGGGTGACCGAACTAAGCGCGGCGGCGCCGTCATCGTCCGGTTCGCGGCACGGAAGCGGCCGATCGAGCGAGGTACACTGTCCGGCCAGGAGCGCCTTTTCGATGCTTCGGCGGGACAGCTTCTTTTCCGGGCAGTTCCGGCCGATCCACTCGAAGACCGCGTCGACGCCGGTATCGAGCCCCTCGGCGGCCAGCGCCTTTTTCGCCTTCTTGATCAGCGTCTGATGACGCGCCAGGGTGACGGAACCGAAGATATTGCTGCGTTTCATTTTCTTGTTCCGCACCGCGCGGATGATGATCTTTCCGATGTAGGCCAGGGGGTTCCCCTTCTCGGGTTTGTACCTCCGCAGGGCTTCGAGAAATGCCATATAGCCGTCCTGCATACCGTCGGGGGAGACCTTTTTCCTGGCTTCCGCCTTCTGGACCATCGCGACAATAAAACCCTGGTTCTCACACAGCAGACGGCCCTGGATCTGACGGACAAGCTCGGCGTCGTCAAGATGCGCCTGAAGGGTGGTGATTTGGTTGATAAAGGAAATAATTTTTGTGCTGTTCATGGATAATCTCCTGTTTCTGAACATTTCTTTGATTACTTACATATTTGACCCGTGGTCACTCTTTTAAGGGCGGCCGCGGGTACTCAATCGGTTTTGAAAACGCGCGCTTTCCCCCCTCGGCTTCCTCCTTTCCGTATGCCCGAGGGCTTCAAACGCGAAGGGGAACGAGACCTTTAAAAGATCCCGTTCCCCTTCGCTGATGTTTATCGTTGTTTGTTTGCCGCGCGCCGGCGGCGTCACCGCGCTGCTAAGAGGCGCGGTGAAAACATCCCGTTTCTCCGCTGCCGCGGCGCGGCGTCAGGCCGGGTGGTCTTTTTCGTCCTCATGATTCCGGTTGTTCTCCTTGTCCTTTTGTTTCTTCGTCGTCTTCGTCGTCTTCCTCCGCGAGAGAATCGGCCTCTTGTTCCTCCGCCTTGTCGTTGAAATGGATATCGTCGGGAAACAGATACGCGGAGGGACCTAAATCAGGGTCCCCCTCGCCGAATTCGGCATCGGGATCGTTCCTCGACAGGTACGATGTTATCCACGGCTCAAAGATGCTGTAGAACCGTTTCAAGAAGTCCGTCTTGGCTTTGAAGCAGATCGACCGGTAACAATGAAAGAACTCTTTCGTGTACTCCCCGGTCCATTCGGGGGTGCATCGCTCGATCCCCAGCATCCGCTTCTGAAGCTTGGGGACGATGCCGAACAGCTCCCAGCGGCGGGTCTCCCGTTTGATGGCCTCGGACAAGGCCCGGCGGCAGATTTCCGTGATCGTGGTGCGCTGCTGGTCCGTCCCGTCGGACCATAAAATACAGGCCCGGCGGCGCGCCTCCCCTATGGTCGCCTGAAGCCAAACCCACGGATCATCGCAGATATGAAAGACGGTCTGCTGTTTCATTGCCCACAGCGGGTTATCAACGGGGTATGGGTCTATCCCCCTCCAGCCGGGGAGCTTCTTGGCGGCCTTCTCAAATTCCTCCCACTCCCAGTCGGTCAGGAACAGGGTCATCGTCTCCCTGTTGACATTCTCTTTTGTCGCGTAGCGGGCCCAAAGGTCGTTCCCCCCCCGGATCCACCACGTGTCGTCCAAAACCTCGGCGTTCCAGCGTAAATTCCACATAGTCGTTTCTCCTTTCGGATAGTGTTGATAAAAGAACCTCCCAGCGGCGGCGGCCGCGGGGAGGTTCGCCGTTTTGTTTCCCGGAAATGGGACAAAGGTTTTACTTACCCTTGTAGTTGTTCCTTTCGCAGTATTGCTCTATCGCCTCCTTTCGCCAGGCATGAACGAAGTTTTCGCCCATCCATAGGACGGCCCGCCTGTACGCGGCGATGGAATGTTCCCGAACACAGTCGGCCAGCGTCGACCACACCTCATGGAGGAAGTTCGGACAACTCTTGGCGATGATTGCTTCGGCCTCCTCCGGGGTGATATTTCGTTTCCCCTCGGC
>CADBTE010000168.1 GCA_902797455.1 uncultured Planctomycetota bacterium
CAGTCGATTTTCCACCCCCAGCAACAAAAAAGAACAAAACGCGCACAAAAACAAACGCGGTGGCCGCTAGACACCACCGCGTTGGGGCAAACTGCAAAGGAGCGTTACACTGACCAGTCAAAGACGCTCGGTCTTTAGCGAGCGGCAAGCTTCGCCATACGATAGGCGCGGCGGGCGGCGCGAAGACGGGCACGGCGCTTCGTTTCGCTCGGCTTCTCGTAATTCTCACGACGACGCATCTCTTTTTTGATACCGCTGCGCTCAACGAGCTTGCGGAAACGGCGGACGGCATCTTGAATCGACTCTTTCTCTCTGAGCGTCAGCTTGACCACAAAATCACCTTTCTTTCAAATGGAACGCTGCTTGAATGCTTGCCCCGGACCTTAAACTATCCGGATAATTTCTTTCCAAGGGGGCACCATACCCCAACAATAAAGCGCTGGGGAACAGACCCGTGAGTCATTTGCGCGCGATTATACTCTCTTGCCAGCGCCTGTCCACCCCACCCTTAGGGGAAAAATCGGCAGAACTGGGGAAGTTTAGGGATTTTTTGTCCGCACCGGCGTGCGCCGCGGCGGTTCACCTGATACAATCCCAAAGAGTCGCTGCCTTGCTGCGGTCCACCCCTCGGGCGTCCCCTCACACCTCAACAGACCCTGCTCCCATGACAGACATTCAAGAACAAAAACACCGGCTCCGCCGGACGATGCGTCACAGACTCGCCGCATTGACCGCGGCTCAGCGCCGTGAGGCGGTGAATCGGGTTCGTCCCTATCTCGAAAGCGCAGCGGCCACGGCGCGCCATGTACTGGTCTATCTGAGCCTTCCCGATGAAATGGCGACCTATCCGCTTCTATCGACCCTCTATCTGGCGGGAGGGAACCTCAGAGACATCGTCGTACCTTGGTGCGACGGCTCCGACCTTGGGCTCTTCCCCCTGCTTCGGGCCGACAGCCCCGTGCCATGGGAGTCGCTCGAGCGCTTCGGCGAGCTTGTAGCCCGTGACCACTTTGGAATCCCCGAGCCGAAAGCCGAGCTCCGAAACGATGAGGCCTATCGATTCGACCCGAAGCGCCTCGACCTGGTGATCGTCCCCGGCCGGGCTTTCTCCCCCCGGGGGGATCGGCTCGGCCGGGGGAAGGGGTACTACGATCGGTTCTTTCAGCGCCTTCGTCCCGACTGCCGCCTGGCGGGGCTGGCCTACACAGCTCAGATCGTCGAATCCATCCCTACCGAACAACACGACCGCCCTATGGACTTAGTGGTGACCGAAGAGGGAATCGTCGAGACGCGATCACGGACTTAATCGATCGTTTCCACCCCTTCATCGGAGCTGTCGATCAAATCCCCTTCCTCACGCGACGCCTTGCTGCTTAAGAGCTTCAGCGCGCCAACGGCCTTGCGATCCCCCTGGAGGGCGGCGCGGCTGAGCCAGCGGCGTGCCTCGGCATCGTTCGGCTTGACCCCCTGACCGTTGGCGTAACAGACTCCAAGGTTGTACTGGGCGTCGCTGTTCCCTTGAAGAGCGGCACGGCGATACCAGCGCACCGCCATCACCTCATTGAGTTTGACCCCCTGACCGTTGGCGTAGCAGACCCCAAGGTTGAACTGGGCGGCGGGGTCCCCCTGATTGGCCGCCTTTCGGAACCAAAAGACGGCTTTGTCCACGTCGCGTTTGACCCCCTCCCCGTTGCTGTAGCAGATGGCCAAAAGCCGCTGCGCCGCGGCCTCCCCCTGCTTGGCCGCGCGCAAAAACCACGAAACGGCCTCTTCATTGCTCTGTTCGGCCCCATCACCGCAAAACAAACAAAAACCGAGGTTATACTGCGCCGCGGCGTGCCCCTGCTCGGCGCTGGCCCGGAAACACCGAACCGCTTGTGTCGTGTCCTGAGCAACCCCTTCCCCGTTGGCGTAACAGACACCCAAATTGAAGAGGGCCGGCGGATACCCTTGATCGGCGCTTTTCGCGAACCACTTGGCGGCCTCGCGGATATCACGCGCGACCCCCTCCCCCATTTGGTAACAGATACCGATATTATTCTGCGCCTCGGCATTGTTCTGTTTGGCCGCGGCGCGGAACCATTTCAGCGCCTGGGCATCGTCTTGGGCAACGCCGTAACCGTAGGAGTAGCAAAGCCCCATATTGCTCTGCGCCTCGGAATCTCCCTGCTCGGCGGCTTCGTTGAAATATTTCGCGGCCTTCGTCAAATCAACGGAAACACCGTAACCGTTCAGATAACAGATACCGAGCATCCGCCGTGCCTGGGAACTGCCGTTTTTCGCCGCGGCGCGGAACCACTTAACCCCCTCGGCCTCATCGAGGGGGAGCCCCTTCCCGTTCATCGAGCACAGTCCAAGATAGTACTGTGCTTCGGCATTGTTCTGCTTGGCGGCGGCGCGAAACCAGTGAACCGCCTCGGCATCGTTGTGTTCCACTCCATTGCCCTCAGCGTAATAAGTACCCAGTGTCTTCTGCGCTTCGGGGTCACCACTTTCAGCCAAAGCGCGGCACGCGCTGATTTTTTTCGCGGAAACAGCCATGATTCACCTCCGGTGAGGGCTCGGATTTCGGACAAAAAGGATACCGGAAACGGCTTCGCACGAGAAACCGCGCCGGGAACAACACACTCTCCCCCCTTTATTTTTCCGATAATCCGGAGGAAGTCAAGTTTTCACACCCGGTACGCGCCAAGAAAAATCCCTCCCAAGGAGACTTTTCACCCTCCCCGCCGGGGGAACCAAGCGTGCCCTACCGGTTGAAAAATCCCTCTGCCAAAGTAGAATAAACGGCTCCCTTGTTGTGGAGGAAGCCCGCATTATAACCGTCCATCGCGCCTTCATCGCCGGCCGTGAAGGAAAAACCATGCAGCAGCGTCGTCAGGATTTACGAAATATCGCGATCATTGCCCACGTCGACCACGGAAAGACCACCTTGGTTGACTGTATCCTCAAGCGGTGTTCGGCGATGCGTGACGCTGAATTTCAGTGCGAGCAGATACTGGACTCCAACGAACTGGAGCGGGAACGCGGGATCACCATTTTAGCCAAAAACATCGCCGTCCATTATAAGGGGGTCAAAATCAACATCATGGACACTCCGGGCCATGCCGACTTCGGCGGCGAGGTCGAACGTGTCCTCCGGATGGCCGACGGCTGTTTGGTTTTGGTGGACGCCGCCGAGGGGCCGATGCCGCAAACCCGATTCGTCCTTTCAAAGGCCCTGGAGATCGGCTTGAAACCAATCGTCGTCGTCAACAAGATCGACCGCAAAGACGCCCGTCCCCAAGAGGTCGTCAATGAGATGTTCGATCTGTTCATCAACCTGGGGGCGGACGACGAAATCGCGGACTTTCCCTATCTCTTCGCCAGTACCAAGGAGGAATACGCCACCGATGACCCGAACGTCCGGACCGACTCGATTCTCCCGCTTTTAGACATGATCATCGAGAAGATCCCCGCTCCACTGGTCGAAATCGATCAGCCGCTGCAGATGCTCGTTACCACCATCGATTGGTCCGAGTATGTCGGCCGTATCGCTATCGGACGGGTTCAGTCGGGGACCATCCGAAAGGGTCAATCACTGGTCGTCATGCAGAAAAACGACGCTCAGGTTCAGGGGCGCGTCTCGCTGCTTTATACATTCAGCAACCTCGGGCGAACCGAAGTTCATGAGGCAGACGCCGGAGATATCGTCGCCGTGGTCGGTCTCCCATTCATCGAAATCGGCGACACCATCTGCGACGCGCAGTCGCCCCGCGCGATGACACGCATCCATGTCGATGAGCCGACTCTGCGTATGACTTTCGGAATCAATACCTCCCCGCTGGCGGGCAAAGAGGGGAAATACGTCACCACCCGCCATCTGCGGGAACGGCTCCTGCGTGAATTGGAGCGAAATGTCGCGCTTCGGGTCGAACCGATTCCAGATTCCGACCGTTTCGTCGTCTCCGGACGCGGGGTACTCCATCTTTCGGTCCTTATCGAGACAATGCGGCGGGAGGGATACGAACTGGCCGTAGGCAAACCCGAGGTGATCTACCGCAAAGCAGAACACGGCATCGAAGAACCATTCGAGACGCTGGTCGTCGAAGTCCCCGAAAATCTCACCGGCCCGGTGATGGAGATGGTTGGCCAGCGGCGCGGCATCCTCCAAGAGATCTCCCCGCGGGGGGACTTCTCCCTTCTGGCCTTCTCTATTCCCGCGCGCGGTCTGATCGGCCTGCGAACCCGTATGCTCACCGCCACGCAGGGGACCGCGGTAATCAACCACCGTTTCGAGGCGTACCGCCCCAAAGAGGAGTCGATCCCCACCCGATCCAACGGTGTCCTCGTTTCGCTGGTTCCCGGCCGCGCGGTCGGTTTTGCTCTGGACGGTCTCCAGGCCCGCAGCGAGCTGTTTGTTTCCCCCGGCGACGTGGTCTATGAGGGGATGATCGTCGGCGAAAACGCGAGACCCGGCGATATGACCGTCAATCCGACCAAAGAGAAAAAACTGACCAACCTCCGCGCCTCGGGAAACGACAAAAACATCATTCTTAAACCCGCCCGGAAGATGACGCTTGAGGAAGCATTAGAGTTCATCGAGGACGATGAACTGGTCGAGGTTACGCCGCGATCGATTCGGCTGCGAAAGATCTATCTCAAAGAGTTTGAACGCCGCCGCTACGCCTCCGGGAAACTTCGCGATTAGCGCTTTTGGAACGGGGGGCTTTGGGATTTACCTCGAGTCTGTGATCGTGTATAATTCGGTGGTGGGTTGTCCTTTGGTACGAAACAATAACCGGTTTTTCAAAGAGGTTTCTCCAGTCCTATGGATCGCAAAGAATTTCTGAAAACGATGGCGGCTTCAGGGATCGCTGCCGGTATCGGTTCGTTCGGGGGTGCTTCGGCCGACGAAACGAAAGGTTCCCTTCCGCAAGACCTTGTCGCCGTGATGGGAGGGGATCCCGTGGAGATGTTCCGCAAGGGGATCGAGCTTTTCGGGGGAATGGGCGCCTTTGTCAAGAAGGGGCAGAAGATCGTCGTCAAGCCGAATATCGCCTGGGATAAAACCCCGGAACTGGCCGCCAACACCAACCCCGATCTGGTGGCCGAGATCGTCCGCCAGGCGCTGGAGGCGGGTGCCGCCGAGGTTCAGGTTTTTGACCATACCTGCGACGAGTGGCGCAAGTCCTACAAGAGCAGCGGAATTGAGGAAGCCGCCCGCAAGGCCGGCGCGAAGGTGCTTCAGGCCGACCAAGAGAGTGACTTCACCGAAGTAACGCTCCCCAAGGCCAAAAATCTCAAAAGCGCGCTCATCCACAAGTCCCTCCTGGAATGTGACGCCTGGATTAATGTCCCTGTTCTGAAAAATCACCGCGGCGCTCAGCTGACGGCCGCGATGAAGAACCTGATGGGTATCGTGTGGGATCGGCAGGCGTTCCACCGCAACAACTTGAACCAGTGCATCGCCGACATCTGCGGATGGGAAAAAGGCCCGATCCTCAATATCGTCGACGCCTACCGTGTCGTCAAGACCAACGGCCCGCGCGGTGTCGGCGCCGGTGACGTCGTCATGCCGAAGGGGCTTTTTATCTCCCCCGATATCGTCGCCGTCGATACGGCCGCGACCAAGTTCTTTGCCCAATTCGCGGACATTTCGGTCGATTCCGTTCCCTACCTGGCCATCGCCGAGAAGATGGGATTCGGCACCACGGCGATCGATAAGCTCCGGGTTCAGAGGGTTAAAATCTAGCGTTTCTAATTAAAGCGGGGTATCTCTTGCCGTCAGGCGGGGAATACCCCGCTTCTTGGCCTTAGGACAAGAAGTCCTAAGGATTGTTCTGCTCCAAGACTTTTTTCTTGGGGCATTCTTCACAGGATCATTTTTCCCGGTCGTCATTCCCTATGTTTCTCCGCTGGATACGAAACGTTCTGGCCGTGGTCGTCTTTGTCATTCTTCTGGCGATCACGTTCGAACCCCACGGCGCGACAGCCCAGAAGTTCCACTACCTCGTTGACTATCAGTTTATCACGGCTCTGGCGGCTCGCGCCTTTGCCACTGTCGCGATTCTCTTGATCGTGACGTTTCTGTTCGGCCGGATCTACTGCTCGATTCTCTGCCCGCTTGGGATCCTCCAAGACGTTTTCTCGAAACTCGGCAGAATGACGCTGCGCCGAGGGAATCACTACCACAAGGGGCGTCCGCTCCTGCGGCTAACATTCTTCCTAGTCCTGGGAGCCATCGCTTTCTATGCCGTTTATCACGGTCAGGAGAAGTGGCTGAACTGGCTCAATCCGTTTGAGATTTTCGAGAATATCTCGGTACACTGCTTCGCCCCGATTTGGAATTACGTTCGGCGGGTATTCTCGTTTAGTCCCATCCCCGAAGGCCAGATGAATATCCTCGAGATTATGGGGGGTACGTTGGTCGCGGGGCTTTCGCTGGCGATTATCGCGGGCTTGGCGTTTCGATTTGGACGGGTCTTCTGCAATGTCGTCTGTCCCGTGGGAACAGCACTGAGTTTCCTGTCTCGGTTTTCCGTTCTGCGTGTCTGGATTGATCGTTCGGAATGTGTCTCGTGCGGACGCTGTTCGTCGCTTTGCAAAGCGCACTGTATCGATCTGCGGCATAAAAAGGTCGATCTCGATCGCTGTGTCGGGTGTATGGACTGCTTGACCAACTGCCCCAAAGACTCGATCCATTATCGCCCGTTCTTTTTCCATCACGAAACCTCCCGCGGGCTGGGGGTTCAGAAATCCGATAACCATTCCAAAACCGCCTCCGCTCCCGCGGCAAGTTCTCTGGGGCGTTCCGGTTCCTCGGATGGCACTTCCCACCGGTCCCATCGTTCCGAAGCCGGCTTCGTGGACCGAGGGCACCATCATCACTCCCAACATCATTCCCATCGGCATTCCCCCTCGCGGGGCGATTCCTCGAGCCATAAAAGGGGAGACGATATCCTCGCGGGACTCCCTCCTCAGGAGCGTCAGCGAGTGATGCTGCGCCATCAGGCGCTCCACCGGCAAAAGAAGATCGAAGCGCTTCTTCCCCCCGAAGAACAAGAGAATCTTCGCCGAAGGCGGGAAGAGCACCGAAGACGCCGGCGTGAGTACGAGCTTCTTCGAGAACAGATACGAATCCGGCTGGCCGAAGGCGAATCGAAGAACAGCCGCGGCGGCGATTCCGCCTCCGACTCGGCCGTTGTTCCCAAGCCGGAACAACAGCCGCCGGCCGGCGATCGTTCCGAACAACAGTAAACCAGCCCCGCTTCCTTGAGAGAAAAGGGGTTCACAAGGCGAAAGAACTTCCGTCAAAAAGGGCACGGCGTTATGAACTCACCCTTCTCGAGATCGTCGGCGTTTCACCGTGTAACCAAGCGTTCCTTCTTAAGGCGCCTGGCCGCCCTGACCGTGGGAATGCTGGCTTTTCCCTTTAAGAACCCCCACCGGACCGAGGCCAAATCACGGGAAGCCGAGCCGCAAAAGATCGGTGAGATGGAGATCTCCTACGGAGGGAGTGTTCCTTACAAACGTGAGTTTCCCCTTTCCCCCCCGGGATCCAAGAGTTTCGCGCACCTGAGCCGCCGCTGTGTCGCCTGTCATCTTTGTGTCGCCCAGTGCCCCTCCCACGTCCTTCGCCCGTCAAAAGATCAATACGCAGCCGCCGGGTTCAGTCAGCCGACAATGATCTTCGATGTCCACGCTTTTTGCAACTACGACTGTACCATCTGCGGTCAGGTCTGCCCGGCCGGAGCGATCAAGCCGATGAGTATCGAGGAAAAACATCGCACTCAAATCGGGCGGGTCGTCTTCATCAAAGACAACTGCGTTGTCGTCACCGACGGGACCAACTGCGGCGCCTGCGCCGAGCATTGCCCAACGCAGGCGGTTCACATGGTCCCTCTGACCGGTTCGCTGACCATCCCCGATACCAATCCGAGTTTGTGCGTCGGCTGCGGCGCTTGTGAATCGATCTGTCCGGTACGTCCGTACAGGGCGATCCACGTCGAGGGACTCCCGATTCACGGCGAGGCGGTTCTTCCCGAGCAGACCAAACAGGAAGAGACCAAACTCGACGATTTCGGCTTTTAAGCCGTCCGGAGGGGGCTACTTTTCCTCGGTGCCTTCCGCCGGAACCGGACGGAAGACAAACTCGATTTCCCCGCTGGGGCTTTGAGCGGTGAAAGCGATCCGCTGCGGCTTATTGGGGGAGAACTCATCATCTTTGGCGACTGTCGCCTGGCTCATTTCCAAGGGAAGCGGCTGACCGTCGGTGATCCCCTTCACCGTCACTTCCACCGTATCGTTCCCCTTGCTGAGCGTCCCTGTGTAGACGCTCTTATCCTCTGAAACG
>CADBTE010000169.1 GCA_902797455.1 uncultured Planctomycetota bacterium
CCGTTTGGCTTGGGAGAGTACCGGCCGAAGTGGCAGTATTATTCCGACAACCGAAAGCGTTATGATGACCCCAACTGACACAAAAGAACCGCTGGCGGTGCTGGTGGTCGACGATGAGCCGTCTCACGCCGAGGTGGTCGCCTCGGGACTGGAAAAAATCGGCGCTGTCTCTACGGTGGTTCATTCCGAATCCGAGGCCGCCGCCGCGGTGAGCAAGCGGCTTTACGATGTCGTTGTCACCGACCTTATGCTCGATTCCCCCACCGGCGGGCTCAACGTTCTTCGATTGGTGAAAGAGCGTCAGCCCGAGACCGAGGTGATCGTTATGACCGCTTTCTCCGGGATTGAGACCGCGGTGGAGGCGATTCAGCAGGGGGCGTTTAACTATCTTGCCAAGCCGCTCGATTTAAAGCAGCTGCGCGCCATTGTCCAGCGCGCCGGGGAAGGGTCGCGCCTGCGGCGGGTGAACCGCCAGCTCACCGAACAGCTCGACGAGCGGTTTGGGCTGGGGAAGCTCATCGGCGGTTCCAAGGCGATGACCGACGCCGTCTCGCGGCTGAAACGGATCGCGCCGACCGACGCGACCGTTATGATCCTCGGTGAAACCGGAACGGGGAAAGAGCTCTTCGCTCAGGCGATTCACCAAAATTCCCCCCGCCGCGGCCGGCCGTTTGTCGCGCTGAACTGCGCCGCGCTGAGTGAGAATATTTTGGAAAGCGAACTCTTCGGCCATGTCAAAGGGGCGTTCACCGGGGCGACCGACAATCGGGTCGGCAAGTTCGAGTACGCCCAAGGCGGGACGATCTTCCTCGATGAAGTCGGCGATATGCCGATGGCCACGCAGATCAAGCTGCTGCGGGTCTTAGAGAACGGTGAGATTACCCGAGTCGGTTCCAACGAGGTGATCAAGGTGAATGTCCGGCTTCTGTCGGCGACCAACCGCGACCTCGACGAGGAGATTAAGTCGGGGGCGCTTCGAGAAGATCTCTACCATCGGCTCAAGGTGGTGACCCTGCGGCTTCCCCCCTTGCGGGAGAGGACCGATGATATTCCGATTCTCCTCGACCATTTTCTAAAAATTTTTGAGAAGAAGTATAACAAGAGGATCAGTGGGGTGACCCCCGCGGTCCGCCGGCGTCTGTTTGCCTACGATTGGCCGGGGAATGTTCGCCAGCTCAGAAACGCCGCCGAGAGCATGGTGGTGGTCGATTTCGACGGTTTGCTCGACGTCGACGATCTGCCGGAAGATATCTTGGCGGTCTTCCCGCCCGATTCCGATGCCGATGTCACGCCCGGTGTCCCCCCGGTTCCTCCTCCGGTCCCCGCCGCTGCCGCGGCCGATGTCGGTTCCGCCGCGTGGCTGGTTGGCCGAACGATGGAAGAGATCGAGCTGACGGCCATTTCCGAGACACTCAAGGCATGCGGGGGGAACCGTGAGGCGACCGCCAAAATGCTTGGCATCGGCGAGCGGACGCTCTACCGAAAGCTCAAAGAGATCGAAAAGAAATAAGAAACAGAATCCAGAAATCATAAAACCTATCAAGGATAAGCATCACCATGGCACCGGAACAAACACCAAATGCGGGACAATCGCAGCAAGATAAAAAAGCGTGGGGGGGGGTCTTCACCGAGGCGACCGATAATCGGGTGGAACTCTTCACCGAGTCGATCTCCTACGATAAACGGCTTTACCATCACGATATCATCGGTTCGATCGCTCACGCCCGAATGCTCTGGGACGTCGGGATTTTGACGGCGGAGGAATTCGCCTCGATCGAGCGGGAGCTCCTCGATATCGAAAAGCAGATCGAAGCGGGGAACTTTGAGTATACGACGGCCAAAGAAGATATCCACATGCATATCGAGTCGGAACTGACCCGCCGCTTGGGGGACATCGGCAAGAAACTCCATACTGCCCGCAGCCGGAACGACCAGGTCTCGACCGATATGCGGCTGTGGTGCCGCGACGCCATCGACCGGCTCGACGCTCGTCTGGCCGATCTCCAGCGGGCGTTTGTCGGTCGATGCGACGGCGACTTCGACGTGGTGATGCCGGGGTACACCCACACCCAGCGGGCTCAGCCGGTCTTGGCGCCGCACTACTGGCTGGCCTATGTCGAGAAGTTCCAGCGCGATCGTCAGCGTCTGGCCGATTGCCGCCACCGTGTCAATACCCTCTCCCTTGGCGCCGCCGCCTGCGCGGGGACGAGTCTGCCGATCGACCGCCAGAAAAGCGCCGAATACCTCGGTTTCGAATCGATCGGCCGCAACAGTCTCGATATCTCGAACGATCGTGATTTCGCCATCGAGCTGGCGTTCGACCTGGCGCAGATCGCGCTGCACTTAAGCGGCTGGGCCGAGGAATGGATCCTCTGGTC
>CADBTE010000170.1 GCA_902797455.1 uncultured Planctomycetota bacterium
AAGAGGGGAGACAGCTACTTCTTTTTAAGAAAGAGTACTGTGTTCCCTTTGATTTTAACCGACAGGCCGAGCGCGTCGGCTAGGATTTTGATCGCCTTGCGCCTGTCGGCCTGGTCGAACCGGCAGGTCACGCGGGTGTCGAGCGTGACCCCGGCGTTCTCGGCCGAGGGGTCGAGCAGACATTCCAGGCCGAGCTGCGATTGGAACGACTCGAAGACCGAGCCCAGCGGGATCTGCCGCAGCTCGCCGGATAGGATCCGTGTGGCGTCCTGCTGTGTGCCGCGCTGACCAGAGCGGTTCCCCGATCGTTTGGCCTGGGGGGCGGAACCTCCGGAGTTCTGGGCCTGGTTCCAGGGGCGGGAGGTCCCGCTGTCTTTCACCGCGCCGAGTACCTGGCGCATTCGTTCCAGGGCGATTTTATATTCGATATCCGCCAGATCCTCGAACGGTCCGGTCCCCTTGAGGGTGCCGATCACCGATTCCCATTGGATATCGGGATACGCCTGGCGGTCGATTCCGGCCAGTTCGTCGCGTTCAAAGGTAACGGTGACCTCCCCCTGCGCCTTGCGCGAAACGGGGCACAGAACCGGCTTTTGGTCGTCGATTCGCCACGAGACATCGAACCCAATCAGCAGCAGCGAGAAGATATCCTCCGCCGGGATCGGAGGGATACGCACAGGCCGCCAGCAGTCGAACGGCATGGTTCGGATTTTCTCCCAGGAGAAGTCGACCTTTTTCGCCGCTTCGGCCAGAAGTTCCGAAGGGACACAGCCGTCCTCCCCATCGAGCGAGATGAGCGTCTTGAGGCGTCCCCGAGCGGGGTTGGAGGAGGCAGCGAGCTTCTCATGCCGAAGGGCGCGGTCGAGGAGGAACGTCCCCACCGATCCCGGCGGCCCGACGTAGAGGAAACGATCCAGAAAAAAAGCCTCCAGCTTTATCGTGGCCAGCGCCTCGGTCAGCCCCTGGGCCAGCTGAACCGAACGGTTCGAGTAGGTGATCGCAAGGGTGGGGTCGATGCGCCTGTCGAGAAGAAAAGTGAACCCGTCGATGCGAGCGCGCATTTCGAGCAGGTCTAAGACAGGCAAGTCCTTCAGCTCGAAGTCGGCGGTCGTGGCCCAGATTTCGATTCCCCCCGCGCCAAGGGCCGGCGCCGCGAGCCCAAGGAAGAGCGCCATGCCGAGCGCGGCGAGCCGAAGGGCCCGAGCCGTGCCTGCCGAGGGGAGATCGTTCGATGATTGGGATGGGGGGAAAGTCATAGACGAAAACGGCCGGTTCTACTGGGGGGAAGCGATCGGGTCGGTGACCAGCGGCCAGCAGTCACTTCGAAAACCGGGAACGGGGAGATTGTCTTCGCCGAGGAGGTTCCCCTTGGGGGCGTCGGACCAGCTGTAGCGCACCGCCGCCGGCGAGGCGACGAAATCGGAGGTGACGATCACCCGGTTTCCCTCGATAACGGCTTGGGCCTTAAAGAACTTGCGGTCCGGCCCGGCCAGGACGAAGCCGCCGATCGGCGGGGTATCGTCGGCCGTTTGTGTATCGTCGTGCGGCTGTATATCGTCGGTCGTTTGTGTGTCGTCGTCCGGCCGCTCACCGTCGATTGGCTCCTCGTCGTTTTGGGCCGGATGAAGGGGACCGGAAAACCGGATCAAAGCGCGGTCCCCCTCAAAGGTGATCGCGAGGGGTTCTATCGGCGTGGCCGTGTTCGGACCCGGCTGATCGTACTCATCGCGCAAAACCTGTTCGGCGAGCCGCCGTCCGAGTTTCTCGGGGACGGCGGGAACCCCCAGATCGAAGGTGACCACCGAACTGACCCGGCGTACGGCGTCGGCACGGCGCTGCGCCTGGCGGTACTCGGCCGCGGCGCTGTCGGTGTTGTCCTCGTCCGGGCCGATCAGCGCGCCGGTTTCAAGACAGTAGAAGGGGAAATCCCCCTGCCGCCAATCCATGCGCCATTGCTCGATCATCGACGTGAAGAGTTCCCCGTATTGGGAGGCGCGGGGTATATCCAAGTCGTCCGGCTCAAAGACCGCGCCGCGGATCGCCAGGTGGGTCAGGGGGGCCAATGTCCCGTTGAAGAGGGCGCCAAAGTCGTTTTTCGTGTCGGCGCCCGAGGTCCGGAAGGCGGGGTCGAGCCACTGCTCGATCCCGGCCGGGTCGCGGGCGGTGATCACGATGCCGATCGGAATTGACAGCCGGGAAATGAGATTTTTGCCGAAAGAGGCGGCCAGCGCCAGCTGGCCCGGCTGCTTCTCATCGTCCCAAAGATTCCACTGCCCACGGATCGCGCTCTTCCTTCGGGGGGATTCCACCGGAGAAAGAGAAAGAATCCGAAGATTGCTTCCTTCGTCCGCCGCCGCCTCTTCCTGTGAGGCGGCGCCTTCGCGCAGCATGGCCCGGGAACCGACAAAGAGCCAGACGTCGCCGAGCCAAATGTCTTGGATCTCCTGGCGGTTCTTTTTCCCCTGGACCGTCAGCCGATAGGGGCCGCCGGCACCCAGCGGCCGCAGCGTCACCGACCAGACGCCGTTTCGGTCGGCCTCGGCCGCCGCGCTGAGCGGAAAAACAGTTTCGGTTTGACCGGCGTTGGCTCGGTCCCCGCCGGTTTGGTCCATGTCGGTCTGATCAGTGTTGGTCTGATCAGTGTGGTTTTGATCACTTTTGATTTGACCGACGTCGGTTTGAGAGGGGGCCCCTTTGGGCTTCTCGGCCGCCTCCGGCGATAAGGTGACCGTCACTTTTTCCCCGGGGGTGGCCTCGCCGCGAATCTGGATAGGGCGCTCGCGCTGAAGGACCATATGGGAAGAATAGAGCGTGGAAAGCCGGACATTTCCCCAAAGAACTTCCCCTTCGACGGCGCTTAAGAGCAAAAGCGCGCCCCACAGCACAGGGACAAAGACGCGGGAAAGCGAGGGGAGGGAATGTTTTCCGGCCGGTCGAAGGAGCGTATCTCGAGGAACCCTGTTGTTTTGTCTCACGGAAGAGTCCTTTTCAGCCCTTTGGCAAAATGTAGGTGATATATACCGCGTCAAAAACGACGCTCAAAAAACAACGCGTCAGATCCAACGCATCGAGACCATCAGGTCGTAGAACCACGGGTGGGTCCACGGGTTCCAGACCGGGTACGAGACCGACATGACCGAAAGGGCCAAAAGCGCCAGCGCCACGGCGCGGCCGACGCGTGAGGAGGCCATACGGTCGAGTGGCTCGAGGATCGTCAGGAACCAGAACGGGATCAGTGGGAAGAACCAGCGCAGGCCGCTGGTGATCCCTCCGTAACTGCGGTCCCCCTGGGGACGCGAGATATAGAAAGCGAAGAAGATCGCGGTAACGGCCAGGACGGTCAGTGCCATCGCCCGCGCCGGCGGGGGGGACTGTTTGCGAAATCCGATCGAAAAGGCGCCGATGAAGCTCAAAATCCAGATCGGCGACAGGGAAAATACCCCGTGGTGTCCGATGGTCGTGTGGAGCAGGTAGACCAGCATAGACGGTTCCCCCTTATCGACCCCGGTTCGATTGGCCCAGTAGCTGGTTCGGGCCAGCTTGGCGTCCCGCGCTTTCCCCGCGGGGAAATAGCGGTAGATGTACCAGTCGTCCGGATCGAAGGAACTGACGGAAACGTTATCCGGGTCATCGGGATGCTCGGCCCGGGCCACGGCGAGGTGGTCCCGTTTTTGGGCGTAAGCCGGTTTGATGGTCTGATGGGCGATGTAGTTGGTCCCGAAGAAGAGAAACGCGACCACCAACCCCGCGCTCACCGAGATGGTCAGTGTTTTAAGCGGCGCGCGAACGAGCAAAACCGCGCAGAGCAAAAGCGCGATGAGCGCGGCGGGGAGCTCGCAAGCCACGGCGAAGGCGCCGAACAGTCCGGCACCGAGGAACTGGTGCCATCGCCGATCGCCGTCGAGGATGCGGCTGGCACAGTACAGGGCGATGATCACCGAGACGAATCCGGGGAGGTGGTTGTTGACCGTGACGGCGAAGGTCGACAGAAACGTGGCGAAGCACAATGCCGCCACCGCGGCGATCCGTCCCCAGTCAGTCTTGCCGTAACGTTCGATCAGACGCGCCATCAGGACCCAGCTGAGAACCAGCGGGAGAAGGTTATAGATCACCAGCAAAATCCGCGCGGTGAGGAACGGGTGATTGGCCAGCGACAGACCTGTGGTATGGTACAAGATCCAATAGGGGATCGCCATCACCGCGGGGAGAAGAGTCGGTTTGCTCGAATACAGATACCCGCTGTGGGGGTTGGCCGGATCGTATTGCTCGTCTTTGAGGCCGTGCTTGACCATATCGATGGTCTCCCAGCCGCCGGTCTCCATTACTTTGTCGATCGCGAACGGGACCCACTGCTTTTGGTAGGCGGCACCGGCGGGGCAGTTCTCTCGGCAGAAACGATCCGCACAGGCACAGGAGCAGCCGCGCTTGATCTCATCGGCACTGTAGGGACCTTCTTTCCCCGCACGGTCGAGGGGAACATACCGATACAGCCGGCAGTCCGGTTCGACCAGGGCTCGGATGGTGAGCCAGCGGCTGCGGTCGTTGGCCGAGAGGGTGGGGCGGTCTTTTTTAGCATCCTCGAGCAGCCGGTGGGCCAGCTGTTTGAGGTCCTGCTCGATACGCCCTTCGGCGACACCGCGCTTTCGCAGTTCAGCCCGGCGCTGGGCCAGACGAGAGGGGATCACCGCACGGCGCGCGTTTTCGATCGCTCGATCCGGGATGGAATCGACCGCGGCGATTCGTCCGAAGATCAATGCCGCCGAGACGACGATCAGCAGGGTATATACTTGCCGGCGGATTGTTTGGTCCATCATTTCCCTCGCGTGCCGCTGACGCGGCCTTCAAACTCTGTCCACCCCGCTCTTAGTATACGTGACGCCCCGAGAAAAAACAATTGTCGAAAGAACAATCGTCACCATTCCGCCGAGCCGCGGTATTCGCGGCGGCGCGTGTCAAGGGATACGCCTTCCTCACGCTCGAAGCGGCTGATTGAGGTTACTTTTTGGCCTTCGGCTTTTCGATCGTCAGCGAGATGAGCCGCAGCGAGTTGACGAAGAGGAAGAGAATCGCCACGACGACGATGATGGTCTGAATATCGGTCAGCGGCAGGGTGCGCAGTCCCGGGATTTTCTCCCGCAGGGGACGCTTTGCCCCTTCCTCCTGAGCGCCGGCGGCCCCCTCTTCCTCGTTGGAGACCGGACTCATCACGGCAGGGGGCTGCTGGCTGTTTAAGCTGACGTTTTGGAACGTCTCGGACCTTTGCACGGTCGTGTTCGACGCCGGCCGGCCGGCGGTCTGGTGCTCAACCGCCTTTTTGCCCGGCCGCGCCAGCGCGGTGGAGCCGTCGGCGGTTGAGTCGACGACAACACGCGGCTGATTCATCCCGTCGGGATAAACCTCGGGATGATCGCGGCC
>CADBTE010000171.1 GCA_902797455.1 uncultured Planctomycetota bacterium
CCAGGAAGATATCTCCCCGCGGGTCCATTTCGGATCGCAGATCGTTGAGATGACCTTCCGCGCCTGAACCCCGAGCCGGTCGGTGATCTGGTCGATATCGCGCCCTTCGGCGAGGGTCTCTCCCCGGTCGTCGACCACGCGCAGATTCAGCAGATGCTCCGGCGCCAGGCGGGACGCGTCGAAATCGGCGGGGGTGACCAGCTCGCCGGTTAGGCGGCTCACCTCACGCGAGAGCAGGGTATAGAAATCCCCCTCGCCGAACGGCAGGCGATCGGCGATCTGTTGGGCGGTCGAGGGGATCGGGACCAGCGAGCGGCGCAAATTTTTGGGGAGCGCTTTGAGGAAGGTGGTGATCCTCGCCGCCAGAAGCCCGGGGATCAGCCAGCCGGCGGCCCGGCGCAGGTCGCCCTGTGCCAGAGCGTCGGGGGTGACCGTGGCGGTCAGGCCGTCGTTCTCCTGGCCGGGGGCGAAGCGGTACTCGAGCGCGATCGGTTCTTCCGCCGCGGGGAGGGTATCGGGGAAGGCCGTCTCATCGATCGAAGGGGCGTTGGGGACCAAGAGATCTTGTTCGGTCCAAAGCAGGGCCTCTTTTTGAGAAGTATTGAGCCGGCTGTACCACTTTTTGAGCGTCGGGGTGTCGTAGACCTCCGCGGGAAGGCGCCGGTCGTAGAAGGCGTATCGGGCGTCGTCATCCACGATAATGCCGCGCAGGCGCATCTTCGCCGCCCGCGCCCGGCAGCGGGCCAGGAGCTCCTGGTTGCGGAGGAAAAAATCGAACTTGCCGCTGAACTGGCCCTCGACCAGCGCGCCGCGGATGAACAGCGCGCGGGAGCGGACCGGGTCGATCGGGCCGAACGAGACGCGCCGTTTGGGAATGATCGTCAGCCCGAAGAGGGTGACCTTCTCGCAGGCGTGAACATAGCCGGTCTCTTGGCACCAGAACGGATCGAAATAGTTCTTCTCCAGCAGATGCCCCGCCAGCGGTTCGAGCCACTCGGGGCGGATCCGCGCGCAGCAGCGCAGGTATTTTCGGCTGGTCTCAACCCGCTCGGCGGCGACGATCCAGCTCGGCTTTTTCACCGTCAGGCCGCTCCCCGGCCAGAGGGCGAACTTCCCCCCCGGGGAGGCGGCGCTGTAAAGACCGTCGTCTCCCCGCTGGGCGATTCCGATCAGAAGCCCCGAGAGAATCGCCCGATGCAGCGCGTCGTATTTTTTCTCTTCCTCGGCGCTCATCTTCCCGGGGACCGGCAGCGGCAAGCGGCCGCGGCGCTGGTTCACAAGCGGCGGCTGCTGCGGTTCCATGGGCTTGGGAAGCTCGCCGGTGAGCGCGAGAACCTCCCCGTCACCGACGATCTTCATGTCGCGGACCAGCCGGGTGAGCTGGGCGTGCAGATCGGACCACTCGAACATCCGCCGAAACGACAGAAAATTCTCGGCGCACGCCTTGCGCCTCTTCGACGAGGAGAGAGTCTCTTTCCAGTGGAGCCACAGCCGCCAAATCTTTAAATAGGCGAGAAAGTCGCTTCCGGGGTCGAGCAGCGCCGCGTGGGCGGCGTCGGCCTTGGCCGCCTGCTCGGCGGGGCGCTCGCGCGGGTCTTGAATCTCCAGAACCGACGCGAGCACGAGCATCTCGGGGAGCACCCCTTCCTCGGCCGCGGCCAGGAGCATCCGCCCGATTCGCGGGTCGGTCGGGATTCGGGCCAGTTTCTTTCCGAGGGGGAGGAGCTTTTTTTCCCGGTCGATCGCGCCGAGCTCAAAGAGGGTCTTGTAGCCGTCGCTGACCGTTCCCCGGCCGGGCGGGTCGAGGAAGGGGAATTTCTCGACATCCCCAAGACGCAGCGCCAAGGTTCGGAGAATGACCGAAGCGAGGTTCGTACGGCGGATCTCCGGGGTAGTGAACTCGTCGCGACGGCGATAATCTTCCTCGCTGTAAAGACGGATACAAAATCCCGGACCGACGCGTCCGCAGCGTCCGGCGCGCTGGTCGGCCGCCGCGCGTGAGATCGGCTCGATCGGGAGCCGTTCGGTCCGCGACCGGGCCGAGTAGCGGCTCAGGCGCGCCGTTCCGAAATCAATGACGAAGCGGATCCCCGGGACCGTCAGCGACGACTCGGCGACATTGGTCGCCAGGACAATCTTCCGCCAGCGGCTTTTCTCGAAGATCTTCTTCTGTTCGTCGAAAGACAATCGGGCGTACAGCGGAAGAATATCGCTCTTGCGCGAGGCGTCGTCCCCGGGGATAGGGTGACGGCCGAGAATCTTCGCCGCCTCGCGAATGTCCCGTTCGGTCGGGAAGAAAATCAGAATATCTCCCGGTTCGCGCCGGGCGCACAGGTCGACCGCCCGCCGAAGCGCGCGGGCGCGCAGATCCGTTTCGCTGACGCTTTCCAGCCGTCCGCCCTCTTCTTCCTCGCGCAGCTCGTCGAGAGGATGGTAGGCGATTTCGATCGGGTAGGTCCGTCCCGAGATCTCAACGATCGGGGCGGGTTTTCCCCGAACGGCGAAATGTTCGGCGAAGCGTTTCGCGTCGATTGTCGCCGAGGTGATGATCAGCTTCAGGTCACGCCGGCGCTGCAGGACGCGCTTCATCATTCCGAGGAGGAAATCGATATTGAGCGAGCGCTCGTGCGCCTCGTCGATAATGATCGTATCGTACTGCTCGAAGAGGGGATCGGTCTGCGATTCGGCCAGAAGAACGCCGTCGGTCATGATCTTGACCAGCGTCGAGTCGACGGTATGGTCGGTGAAACGGACCTTGAACCCGACGGTCGTTCCCGGTTCGGTCTTGAGCTCCTCGCTGAGTCGGCGGGCGATGGTTCGCGCGGCGATTCGGCGCGGCTGCGTGTGGCCGATCTTTCCGTAGATTCCCCGGCCGATCTCCAGACAGATCTTCGGGAGCTGCGTCGATTTGCCGCTTCCCGTCTCGCCGCAGACGATCACCGTTTGGTGCCGGCGGAGAAGCTCCGCGATGTGATCTTTTTCGGCGGTGATCGGCAGCTCCGGATCGTAACTGATCGCCGGAAGCGTCTTTCGCCGCTCGGCGGCGCGCCGCGCGGAACGGGCGATTTTTTCGGCCAGGACGCCGAGCTGCTTGGCGGTATCGCCGTCGCCGTCGCCGGAGGCGCGGCGCGACAGACGGCCGAGCGCGCCGCGCAGGCGGCGGCGGTCGCAGAGCATCGTCCGGCGGAGTTTTTTCTTCAGTTCTGAGGGATCGTATGGCATAGCGGTCAATTATGGCACATTTCCAAGCGCCTCAAAAGGGGTCTGTCTCCCCGCGCCGGCGCCTCGGCGCCCGCTGTGAAGCTTGTTGTCACGCTCGTTGAAACGCCTCGTCGGTTGTGGTATGATTCTTCTGTAATCGCAGCCGGAAGGCGTGTTGCCAGTTAAGAGTTCTACGCTCTTGCCGCCTTCGGCGCTTTGGCCTAAGTTCAACAAGGGATAGATAGCACTATGCAACGTCGTGACTTTTTCAAGGTCGGCGCGATCTTCGGCGCCGCGGGACTGACTGCCTCGTTCGATTATCAAGCCCAAGCCGCAGGGCCGGGTGAACGCTTTTTCGCCGGTAAAAGCGGTAAGCCGGTCCCCGAGTGGGGCGATGAGCAGGTCGAGCACCTGACGACCTACTATCCCGACTTCGCCGACAAGCACCTCTGGATCCGCAAAGACAACCAGGTCCTCACCTGCTATCGAACCGGTTCGAACCAGAAGTACCCCTATCTGTATCCGCTCCTCGGTCCCAAGTCGGGGGTCTCGGTCACGACCGAATCGGCCCAGCCCTGGCCGCATCACCGCAGCGTTTTCCTGGGCGCCGACCGGGTCAACGGCGGCAACTACTGGCAGGAAGGTTCCGACCGCGGGCAGATCCACAGTCTCGATCTGCAGCTGGTCGAGGCGACCGAAAGCAAAGTCACCTGGACCGATCGCTGCCAGTGGCAAAAGCCGGGCGACGACCCGATCATCGAGGATAAGCGCCGCTATGTCCTCGACTGGCGCTGCGACGATTACTACGTTCTCGACCTGGAGGTCTCGTTCGAAATGCTCGCCGATGTCACCATCGAGAAGACCAATCACGGTTTCTTCGGCGTGCGTGTCGATCAGGACCTCTGCCCGATGGGGGGCGGAAACCTGATCAGCAGCAACGGCGATGTCGGTGAGAAAGCGACCTTCGGGAAGCCGGCCAAGTGGATGGCGTTCTACGGCAAGCGCCGTTTCAATCCCGAGATCACCGAGGGGGTCGCCGTCTTCTGCCCGCCGAAGCCGTTCGAGAACTGCGAGTGGTTCACCCGTGATTACGGTAATATTTCTCCGATGCCGTTCCTCTTCCACGACGAGGGATTCCATTGGGAAAAGGGCTTCGTCCTGGAGGCCTTCTACCGGACGGTGGTCTTCTCGGGCGAGCCGAAAGACGTTGACCTCGACGGTCTGTGGAACGAGGTCTACGCCTAACGGAATCAGTTTTATAGTGCCCGAAGCGGCAGGAACAGTACAGGAACAGTATAGGAACAGCATCGTCCTATGAGCGGAAACGCCCGTACCTCCCGCGAGAAGTGGGGGGGGAATATCGGTTTTATTTTGGCGGCGGCCGGATCCGCCGTCGGACTGGGGAATGTCTGGCGTTTTCCGTTTATCACCGGTCAAAACGGCGGCGGGGCGTTTGTCCTGGTCTATTTGCTGTGTGTCCTGCTGATCGGGCTGCCGATCATGATCTGTGAGACCACGGTCGGGCGCTGGGCTCAAAGTGATCCGATCGGGGCGTTTGGCAAAATCGAGCCGACCCCCGGCCGCCGAACCCGGACGGTGGCGGTTCTGCTGTTCCTCTCGGCCGCGGCGCTTCTTGTCTGCCGCCACTATGGCCAGGGGGCTATTTTGATGATCCTCTCGCTCACGCTGGCGGTGAGGGGGTGGCGAATCATCGGCTATTTCTCCGCCCTGGTGCCGCTGGTGATCCTTTCCTACTACGGCACGGTGGGGGGGTGGACGATCGCTTACTTCTTTAAGGGGCTGGCTCATTCGCTGAATTTCACCACCACCGAAGGGGCCGCGGAGGTCTTTCACTCGGTCGAGGCGATCCCCGGCGTATCGGTTTCGTACCAGCTGGGGTTTATGTCTCTGTGCGCGGTGACGATCTGGTTCGGGGTTCGCCAGGGGATCGAGCTGGTCAGCAAGCTTCTTCTCCCCCTGCTGTTTCTCCTGCTGGTGGTCTTAATCATCCGAAGCGTGACGCTTCCGAACTCCGGCGAGGGGATCCGTTTCCTCCTGTATCCCGACTTCGGCAAGCTCTCGGCCGAGGGGATTCTCCTGGCGATGGGACACGCGTTTTTCTCGCTGTCGGTCGGGCTGGGGCTTTTGACCGCCTACGGCAGCTACCTCGACGCCGATAAGAATATCCTCACCAACAGCTTAATCATCGTCACGCTCGATACGGGGATTGCCCTTCTGTCGGGACTGGTCATCTTCCCCGCGCTCTTCTCGGTCGGCATGCCGATCGACCAGGGCCCGAAGCTTGTCTTCCAGATTATGCCGATCATCTTCAATTCCATCGGCGGGAGTTTCGGCTGGTTCTGGAGTTCAAGTTTCTTCCTGCTGCTGACAATCGCCGCCCTGACCAGCGGCATCAGCCTGCTGGAGGTTACCGTCTGCTGCCTGGTCGACCACTTTCATTTCAAGCGCCGCAGCGCCACCGTTTTGGCCGCGGCCGTGATTTCGGCGATCGGCGTGCTTTGCTCCATCAGTTTCGACGACTGGTCCCGGCTTCCCGCTCTCCAGCGGGCGATCACCTTCCTGTTCGGCGGGGCCAAGGGGAGTATGTTTGATATGGCCGACAAGCTCAGCAGCAGTTACCTCCTCCCGATCGGGGGACTGGTGATCTCGCTGTTCATCGGCTGGGGCTGGGGGACCGACAACGTCGTGCGCCAGCTTCCGGCCCATCCGGCCGCCGCCGACACTCCCGAGCCGTCTTTGGCCGCGCGGCTCTTCTGGGGAATCGCCATTCGCGTGGTCGCCCCGGCGGCGATCATCATTGTCTTTCTCCACACGATCGGCTGGCTGTAGGCGGCGGTTCTTTCCTTTGCCCTTGGCTTTCGGCGCGCCGAACGGCTTCTGGCGCGTCGGCGCGGGGGCCGTATAATAGAGTTTTTACGCAAAAGGTTTATTTGACCGAGGGCATATCAATATCTCCATAAGACATCAATACAGGAACCGCGATGAGCAGCAACGGCAAACTTGCTCGTGAACAGGGCCCCCGTGAACAGTGGGGGGGGAGTCTCGGTTTCGTCCTCGCCGCGGCCGGCTCCGCGGTGGGGCTCGGGAATATTTGGCGCTTCCCCTATATCACCGGAGAGAACGGCGGCGGGGCGTTCGTCCTCGTCTACCTGATCTGCGTTCTGCTCATCGGGCTGCCGATTATGATCTGCGAAATCTCCCTCGGCCGATTCGCGCAGCGCGACCCGGTCGGCTCCTTCGCCAAGATCGCCCCCGGTCCGACGATCGGTACCCGAATGCTGGCGATGATCCTCTTCCTGGCCGGGATTCTGATGCTGATCTTCGCCCGCGTCGGGCTGGGACTTGTCTTCCTCGCGGCATCGGTCAGCTTCTTCTTCCACGGCTGGCGCACGGTCGGTTACCTGTGTATCCTCACGCCGTTTGTTATTCTGGCCTACTACGGCACCGTGGGGGGGTGGACGATTACCTATTTTCTCAAGGGGGTCTTTCAGGGACTGAACTTCTCTACCCCCCAAGAGGCCGATGCGACCTTCCGGCAGATCGCCGATACCCCGAAGATCGCCGTGACGGCCCAGGTCGGCTTTATGCTTCTTTGCGGCCTGACGGTCCGTTTCGGGGTACGCAACGGTATCGAGCTGGTCAGCAAGTTTCTTCTTCCCCTGTTGTTTTTGCTGCTGATCATCCTTATCGTCCGAGGCGTCACGCTGCCGAACGCCTCCGGCGGGGTGAATTTTCTTCTGTCCCCCGACTTTAGCAAACTCTCCACCGGCGGCGTGCTCCTGGCGATGGGACACGCGTTCTATTCCCTCTCTATCGGAATGGGGGCGCTGATCACCTATGGGAGCTACCTCGACTCGAAAAAGAACATCTTCGCCAGCGGTTTGATGATCGTCCTGCTCGATACCGTCGTGGCGATTATGGCGGGGCTGGCGATCTTTCCGGCGGTCTTCTCCGTCGGCATGCCGATCGACCAGGGGCCGGATCTTGTCTTCCAGATTATGCCGATCATCTTCAATTCCATCGGCGGGAGTTTCGGCTGGTTCTGGAGCTCGGTATTCTTTCTTCTCTTGGCGATCGCCGCTTTGACCAGCGGTATCAGCTTGCTGGAAGTCACGGTCTGCTGCCTGGTCGATCACTTCCGCATGAAGCGCCGCTCGGCGACCTTCTGGGCGACCTTGGTGATCACCGCCGTCGGCGTCCTGTGCACGATCAGTCACAACGACTGGAGCAGTTTAGAGACCCTGCGGCAGTGGATCACCCAGCTGTTCGGCGGGGCGCGCAACAGCATGTTCGACCTGGCCGATAAGGTCAGCAGCAGCTATATGCTCCCGATCAGCGGGCTGGGAATCTCGCTGTTCGTCGGCTGGGTCTGGGGGACGAGCGCCGCGGTGCGTGAGCTGCGCCGAGGCGCCGGGCCTCTGCCCGACGTCAATTTCTTCGCCCTCCTGGCGGGGCTCAAAGATGACCCGATCGCTCAGGCGGGGACACACACGTTTACCCTCGGAATGATCTGGGGGATATTCGTGCGGTTTATCGCCCCGATCGGGATTGTCATTGTCTTCCTCCACTCGGTCGGCTGGCTCGATATCGGCCTGTAAAACGGTACCGCGGTTCGCGGATGTTATTCATCAAGAGGTATTCCAAACGGCGATGAGCGAAAAGACCTCCCGGCAAAGCCGTCCGTATACTGTTGGCGAGGAGATCGTCAACGCGATCACCCACGGAATCGGGGGCGGTCTGGCGATCGCCGCGCTGGTGCTGCTCGTCGTTCGGGCCGCCTGTCACGC
>CADBTE010000172.1 GCA_902797455.1 uncultured Planctomycetota bacterium
CCCGCCTGGCCGAAGAGACCCAAACCCCCGCCCATCTGCTGAGCGACTATGTCAAGACGCTGGAGATGCGCAACGCCGCGCAGAACGAGGTCGACCAGCTCAACGCCCAGCTCGATCGGCAGAGAAGAACGGCGCGGCTCTACGAGCTGGCGCTGGGGGCCGCCGATCTTTGGGACCAGCGCGCCGATATCAAACAGCAGCTTTCCGACGCCGGCGTGGTGCTCGCCGTCACCGACGAGGCGCTGGATGAGGCGGGCAAAAAAGACCGCGACTGCGCCGAGGCGCTGGCGCAGATTCAATCGATCAAGCGCGAATACCTCGCCGAGCGGAAGAACTGCCGCGCCATCCGCTACAGCGAGCCGGTCTATCAAAACGCCGCCCGCATCGAGCTTCTCGGCGAGGGGCTGCCCCGGATGCAGACCCTAGCCGCCGAGATTGCCTTAAAGCGGGGCGATATCGCCCGTCTTCAAGAGGAACTCCAGCAGGAGGAGAACCGCCTCAAGGGGGTTCGGCAGGGGATCGTCTCGTTCCGCGGACGCACCGATATCCCCGGCGTGAGCGCGCCGGCCGACTCGGCCGATTCCGAGGCGATGGAACTGCCGAGCGACGATTTCCGCGTTCTGGCCCGCGCGATGACCTCGGCCAATAAACGGGGCCGTCAGGTTCAGTCGCTCGCCGACGAAGTGCACAACCGCCTCAGCGAACTGACCGAAACCCTCGACCGCGAACTGTCGCAGCGGGGGCAAAAGAACCTCGGCGAGGCACTGGACAACACCAATAACCAGGTGAAAAAACTGCGCCGCCGCGTGGAACTGGGCCGCCGGCTCAACGAGTTCGACCGGATCCGCCGCGAGCTGGTGGCGCAGAACGAGCGCCTGGCGGCGACCCAGTCGCTTCCGATGATCATTACCCTGGGGATCGCCGCGGTGGTCGCCGTCGGGGTGATCCTCGCCTTCCTGGCCTTCTTCAGCGAGTCGCGGTCGGTTTCCCCGGCGACCGGGGTGATCGGCCTGCTGGCCGCCGCGGCCGCGGCGATCTACAAGGTGACGACCGAAAGGCGAAACTACGCCTCCCTGGTCGAAAACCAGCGGCAGCTGTCGACCGTCACCCGCCAGATCGCCGAGACGAAAGAAGAAACCAACGCCATCGACGCCGAGATCCCCGCCGCCGGACAGACGGCCGAGACCCGCCTGCAGAAGGCCGAGGCCGATCTGGCCGTTTTCGAGCGCCTCCTTCCGACCGAGGCGAAGTGGCGCGAGACGAGCCATCACGCCGCGACCCTCCAGAAGCGTCTGGAGCACGCGCAGCAGTCGGCCCGCAAGGCGAAAAAGCATTGGGTTCAGTGGCTGCGCGGCGCGGGGCTTCCCGAGACGATGGATCCCCCGGCGGTCAAAGCGCTGCTGGACCGCGTCGATATCGCCGACGCGCTGCGCCGCAAACTCGATACCGCCCGCGGCCAGCTCGATCTGCTCCTGCGCGAGCAGGGGACCTTCAGCGATCAGCTCCTGGCCACTTATGTCTCGGCGCAGCTGACCCCGACCGACGACCCCTCGCCGGAGGCGCGTCACGCGGGACTGGCCTCGGCGCTGGAGACGGTCAAATCGGCGCTGGCGCGCAGGACCGAGGTTCGGCGCAAGCTGTCGGGCCTGCGCAAACGCTATCGCGCGGCACTTCGCCAGCTGCGCGGCCGCCGCCGCGAGCTGTACGATTTCCTTCAGATCGTTGGGGCCAAGTCGCTCGACGACCTCAAAGATCTCTCCGTGCGCTGGAAGCGTCACAACGACTTGGTCGAGCGGCTCGGCACCGTTCAAAAGCGGATCACCGGCCTGATCGACGGATTCTGCGAAGAAGAGGAGATCGAGCCGCTTCTGGCGGTCGAGGACGGCTCCCGCGCCGCTATCCCCGACCGTCAGGCGGAGATCCGCGATCGGATCGCCGCGCTGGAGAGCGAGCGGGCCCGCCGCGATCAGACCTTGGGCCGGCTGATCGAGCAGCTCACCGGCCTGGAGTCGCGCCGCGAGGCGGACAAGACCCGGTTCGACTTGGCCTCGCTGAATCTGCGGATCAACCGGATGGCGTCGCTGTGGCGCACCCGCGCCGTGGCCGGGAAGATGATGGAGGAGATCCGCAAGTCGTACGAGAAAGAGCGCCAGCCCGAAACCCTGCGCGACGCCTCGCGGGTGCTGCGCCGCCTGACCGACGGCCGGTATGTGAAAATCTGGACCCCGCTGGGGGAAGATACCCTCTTTGTCGATACCGACGACGGCCGCTCGCTGGAGGTGGCGTCGCTGTCGCGCGGACTGCGCGAGCAGCTGTTCATCGCCATTCGTCTGGCGCTCACCGGAACGTTCGAGAAGCATGGGATCAACCTTCCGATGGTCTTCGACGACGTGCTGGTGAACTTCGATAACCGCCGCGCCCGCCGCGCCGCGAAGCTGCTGCTGGAATTCGCCGAGGCCGGCCGACAAATCTTCCTGTTCACCTGCCACGAGCATATCTGCCGGACCTTCCTCGAACTGGGGATCCCCGTTTTTGTCCTCCCCGAACGATCGCAGAAGGTCAAGCGCTTCCGGGTCCTCCTTCCCGAATCGCTTCAGGAGGTCCGCGCGGCGGCCGGCGGCACATCGGCCGCCGGCGAGCCGCTGCCGCTGCGCCAGCCGAGCAAGTCGATTCCGTATATCGACTCGCTGCGCCGCAAGCGGGACCGCGGCCGCAAGTTCCTCGCCTCCCCGATCGTCCCGTCGCACAAGCGGGTCGATCCGGTCACCCTTCTTCTGCGTCCGGCCGTCTCGAAGACGACCGACGAGCGGCCGTACTATCGGCCTTATGTGCCGTCGGTGGGTGTGCCGTCGGCCGCCGCGCCGCAGCGCGCCGCCGCCGGGAAGCCCGCCAAGGGCGCCGCCGACGATCTTCCTTCGGTATCGGCCGCGCCCGCGGTGAAACCGGCCGAACCGCCGCACGGCGCCCCGGAAGATGCGACGCGCGAAAGCGTGATGGAGCGCTTCCTCGCCCCGACGCAGGAAGAGGCCGAACTCGACCAGACCCGCCGCGCCCCGATTGAGTTCTCCTCCTGGAACGATACCTTCGCCGAGAAGAAAAAAGAAAATCCGGACGAGGCGGCCCAGCCCGAAGAGGAGGAACCGGCCGAGGACGAAAACACCATCGCCCGCGACGACGCCTTCGACAGTGACTCGCCCGGGAATATCTTCAAAGAGTGATCCGGGGGAATTTCACCTCCCTCGGGAAATTTTGACCGCCTTCGGGTAATTATTAGACCGCCTTCGGGCGGTCTTTTTTTTCTTCATCTTGTTTTTGCCCCCGGCGCGGGATATAACTGGAACGTGTGTGCTGTATCCCAACTTACGTTTTTTCAAAAAAGAAAGGGGCCGCATGAAAAAATTCTTAGTTCTTGGCGTTTTCGCACTTTCTCTTTTTTCCGCACCGCTTTTCGCCGCCACCCCGATGGCCGAGGCGCTGGCGCCCTACGTTGAATCGGGCGATTTCCCCGGGTTCGTCGTCGCGACGGCGACCGCCGATGAGGTTCTGGCGATCGACGCGGTCGGCTGGGCCGACCGCGAAAACCAGCGTCCGATGACCGAAGACACCATGTTCTGGATGGCCTCGATGACCAAGGCGGTGGTCGGCTGCTGCGCGGCGATTCTCATCGACGAGGGGAAACTCGATATCGACGCGCCGATCACCGACTACATCCCGGAGTTCGCCGACCTGCAGGTCTATCGTCACGAGAAGAACGAAGCCGACGAGCCGATCACGAAACTGCGCGTTAAAATCACCTCGGTCGAGCAGCTCAACACCCCGCTGACCGTTCGCCACTGCCTCACCCATACGGGAGGGTGGCGGTTCCTCTCACCGCTGCAGAAGGCCCCGGCCGATATGTGGGATTTGACGCCGACCCCGCTCGGCTTCCCGCCGGTGAATATCTGCTGCTGCGATTCGCAGAAGGCGCTGATTACCTACGCGATGATGGGGCTCGATTTCCAGCCCGGGGAGAGGTATTCCTACTCCAACGTCGGGATCAACGTCGCGCAGGCGGTGATCGAACGGATCGCGGGGATGCCGATCGATCGGTTTATGCAGCAGCGTATCTTCGACCCGCTCGGGATGACCGATACCACCTTCTGGCCGAACGAGGAGCAGATCGCCCGCATGGCGGCCTGCTACGCCTACAATCCCCAGGCGGATCAGCGTATTAAGCTCCTGTACATTCCGATTGTGGGGTATCCGTACAACGACCGCTCGACCCGCTTCGCCGAAGGGGGAGGGGGGCTCTTCTCGACGGTCGGTGATTTTACGAAGTTCTATCAGATGCTCGCCGGCCGCGGCGCTTATAAAGGAACGCGGATCCTCTCGGAAAAGGCGTGCGATATGATGACGAGCAAGCAGACCCCCGACAACATCGAGCACGCCTACGGCTTCGGCCTGGAGGTCAGCGAGAAGGGATTCGGCCACGGCGGCGCCGCGGGGACCGACGCCTCGGTCACCGAAGGGGGCCTGGTCACCGTCTACGCCGTCCAGCTGCAGAACTTCCCCCACCAGTGGGAACCGGCGGGCAAGTTCCGCGAAGCCGCGGCGAAGTACTATAAGGAGAACGCCGGGAAGTGATATTCCGCGCGGATTAAGTTGGGTTAACCGAAAACACCCCCGCTTGAAGCGGGGGTGTTTTCGTATTTGCCGCTCCCGCGCCGCCCCGTACAGCGAACACGCGAAGACACGCCAAGACCGAACAGCCAAGTCCCTATGAATCGCCAAGGGAAATCCGCCCCCCGTCATGGGGGTCGGGGGGTAAGCGGGGGAATGGGTGGCCGCAGGCCACCGACCACCGCCCTTTCGGGCGGTGAAGATGAACCGCTTTCGCCGCGCGAGAGCTTTCTCTCCAAACAGCCGCCCGTGAGTGTGCGCCAATTGTTAAAACTCACAAACAGTTAGTATTGTGAGTTTTATGCTCCGTTCCGCTATTAGAAAACTCACAAACGGTTGATTTTGTGAGTTTTCTCTGCTATACTATCATCGGAAAACTCACATAGGAGGTTCAGACATGAAGAACCGTGCAGGCAAAACGGTGCGGAATTATAGCGGAGA
>CADBTE010000173.1 GCA_902797455.1 uncultured Planctomycetota bacterium
CCGGCCGCCGAGGACCCGCCTGCGGAAGCGCCGTCCAACGAACCGGCCGCCGAGGACCCGCCTGCGGAAGCGCCGTCCAACGAACCGGCCGCCGAGGACCCGCCTGCGGAAGCGCCGTCCGATGAGGGCAACCAGCAGCCGGCAGCTTGAGAGAAAGGGCTTACGGAGAAACTTTCCGGCCCATGATTTGCAGGAGCAGTTTGATATCCTCCCACGTCTGTCGTTTAGCCGCGGGATTGCGCAGGAGGTACGACGGGTGATAGGTGCAGATCACCTGAGCGCCCCGATACTCGTGCGCGCGTCCGCGCAGCTTCCCTATCGATTCGGTCGTCCCGAGCAGGGACTGCGCGGCCGTGGCACCGAGGAGGCAAAGGTATTTTGGACGTATCACCCCCAGTGTCGCGTCGAGAAAAGGACGGCAGAAGGCCGCTTCCTCATCAGTGGGACGTCGATTTTCCGGGGGGCGGCATCGGACGATATTGCAGATATAAACTTCGGATCGGGAGATGCGCATCCCCTTTTCGATGATGTCCGTCAGCAGCTGGCCGCTGCGCCCGACAAACGGAAGTCCCTGCGCGTCCTCGTCAGCCCCGGGGCCTTCCCCCACAAAGACCAGCTCGGCGTTCGGGTTACCGCTTCCAAAGACTGTATTGGTCCGCCGCGGCGCTAAAATCGGGCAGCGTGTACAGCCTTGGACGATCTTCGCCAAAGCGAGGAGACACTCTTCGCGCTGGTCGGAAAGGGCAAGAGCGGCCGCAATTTTTGCCTGTGTGGCGGGGTCGGAGGGAACCGTCTGAGGGGACTTCGGTTTCGGGGACATAGGGTGATCCGGCAGGATGAAAGTCGAATGGTTGGACTCGGCGGCTTCCGATCGTTGGCTTGCCGCAGGAGGAATGACGGCCGAGGGCGAGTTGACAGGCGGCGCGACGCCGGTCTGGGGCTGGCTGATCGTCAAGAGGGTTTCCAGCTGCCCGGCTTCTTCCGGTGAGCAGGACCGGAGACGGTCGATACCAGCGCTTTGAAGATCCTCAAGGCAGATACGCAGGGCATCCGACAAACGGATGTCGTGAACTGGTCTTTCCATAAAGAGAGACTTTCCGTAAATAATACCTGTAGGCGACAACCTCAGATTCTATCAAAAACCGGTTTCCGCCGGTAGGCCCCGCGATCCGCGGGAAGCCGTTTTTGGAAATAAGCAAACCACCTGACCGATTTCTAGGCAACGATGGATCATTCTATCCCCGAAAGTGTCATCATTATTCCCGCACGACTCGCCTCGACCCGCCTGCCGAACAAGCTTTTGCTTGACGAGACGGGAAAGCCCCTGATTCAATACGCTTGGGAGTCGGCCTGCCGCAGCGCTCTTGCACGGCAGGTGATCATCGCCTGTGATCATGAAAAGATCTATGAGGCGGCCAAGCGCTTTGGCGCTGATGTCCGCTATACCGACCCGAACGCCGCGTGCGGCACCGATCGAATTGCCGAGGTCGCCGAAAAGCTCGAGGCCGAAATCATCGTCAACGTTCAGGGGGATGAGCCTCTTTTGGCCCCGGAGTCGATCGATCGGCTGATCCGACTTCTCGCCTCCGATCCGGCTGCCTCGATGGCGACGCTGGCTACCCCGATCCGCGAGGAGGCAATCCTCATGGATCCCGCCTGTGTCAAGGTGGTCTTTGACCGGCATGGCCGGGCTCTTTACTTCAGTCGAAGTCCGATTCCGTATCCTCGCGCCGGCGCGGCCGCCTCCCTGAACGCCCCCGAGCCGGTCTTCTTCCTCCACCTGGGGATCTACGCCTATCGGCGTGATTTTCTGCTGAGCTTTCGATCGATGCCGAAATCGACCATCGAGAAAACCGAATCCCTCGAGCAGCTTCGAGCGCTGGACAACGGCTGCGCGATTTTGGTCGGTGTGGTTCAGGAACGATCCGTCGGAATCGACACCCCGGAAGATTACCAGCGGTTTAAGGAGTATTGCCGGAAGGGCTAGACAGGGAAGGGGAATCAGATCAGGGGAAAAACAGCGGGGATCCCATACGTCTTTCGCGGCAGAATCATCTGTCCGCGAGAGGGCGGCGAGACGGGCGGACACCTGTCCTGGCCGGGAGTGTCTCGTCCCCACGCAAATGGTTGAACCTTCGGCGGAAAAACGCGGTTACCCCCGCCTTAGTGAGGATTATAGCACCGCTGTCCGTTAAAGTAAAGAAGAAACGGCCGCACTGGTCTCCCATAGGGATATTTCGTGACCAGCGGCCCTGAGGCAAAGAGGCGGGCAAAAGAGCACGTCGGTGCCCCGACCTTGTATAAATCCCCTTTCTTCTGTACATTACCCGTTGAAAAAGGCGAAGAAGCCGTAAGAGGAATGGCTGGCAAGGTCCCGATGGGGCCTGTGATTAGGTTAGGAAGGTTCGTTCATGAGTGAGACCCCATCCGATCGTACGATACCGGAATCGGAAAACGCGAAAGGCCGCCGTGCCAATGCCCTTAAAATGGCTGCCGACCAGAAGGAGATCTCTGTCAGTGAATTCTTCGCCAAAAACCGACATCTTCTCGGCTTCGACAACCCGCGCAAAGCACTCCTGACGACCGTCAAAGAGGCTGTCGACAATTCGCTCGACGCCTGTGAGGAAGGGGGAATTCTCCCAGAAATCTGGGTACGTGTCGAGATGACCGCACCGAACCGCTTTTCGGTCGGGGTTCAGGACAACGGTCCCGGGATCGTCAAAAAGCAGATTCCGCTGATCTTTGGCAAGCTCTTATACGGATCCAAATTTCACCGTCTTCGAATGAGCCGCGGCCAGCAGGGGATCGGGATCAGTGCCGCCGGGATGTACGGCCTGCTCACGACGGGGAAACCGGTTCGGATCATCTCGAAGATCTCCCCGCGAAAGCCCGCGCACTATTACGTGATCCGGATGGACACGAAACTCAACCGTCCCGTGATCCTTAACGGCGACGGTGATGGGATCGATATTCCGCCCAATGATATTGGCCGTCAGTTCATCAGCGACAACCAGATCGAATGGATCGAAGTTCCCCACGGAACCCGGGTGACGATCGAGCTGGAGGCGAAATATCAGCGAGGCCGCGGAAGTGTCGACGAGTATCTCGAACAGACGGCTATCTCCAACCCACACGCCTGTTTTCACTACATTAACCCTGATGGCATCGAGATACTCTATCCTCGAACGCTCCAGGAGATTCCCCCGGAGCCGACCGAGATCAAGCCCCATCCCTACGGGATTGAGTTCGGGCGCCTTTTAGAGATGCTCCGCGACACAACGGCGCCAACGCTGCAAAAGTTCCTGACCGATTCGTTCTCGCGTGTCTCCAAACCGATTGCCAATACCCTGGCGGCCGGCGCCAAGCTTTCTCCCCGAATGGTTCCCTGTGAGGTGACTCGTTCCGAAGCCGAGGCCCTATTCCAAACGATCGCCGAAACGAAGATCCCCGCGCCGTCCACCGATTGCATCGTTCCGATTGGCGAGGGGAATATTCTCGCCGGGCTGCACAAGGTGGTTCCCGGGGAGTTTTTCGCCTCGGCGACACGGCCGCCCGCGGTCTATCGGGGGAATCCGTTCCAGGTTGAGGTGGGATTGGCCTACGGCGGCGGCCCCGCCACCCAGAAAGTCACTCGTGAGATGCTGGCCGAACTTCTGCACGAAAGCGACGCGCGGACGATCCGGCAGTTTCTGACGACCTCGTTCGATGGGATCGGTGCCGATGGGGCCGATAAGCTGATCAAAAACGCGAAGATTCGTCCCCGCGTCTCTCCGGCGAAGATTTCGCCGAAAGAGTTCGATGCCCTGGCCGAGTCGCTTCGGACGCTGAATCTCAACGAGGGGCAGACGATGAACATCTATCGTTACGCCAATCGTGTTCCGCTGCAGTTTCAGCCCGGCGCGTGCCTGATCACGCAGCAGGTAATGCAGATGAACTGGCGCCCTTATGGGCTGGCGCAGTCGCGCGGCCAGCTCCCCCGCGGGCCGGTCACCGTAATGGTCCATTTAGCCAGTGTCTGGGTTCCTTTCACCAGTGAGTCGAAAGAGGCGATCGCCGCCTACCCCGAAATTCAAAAGGAACTCCGTCTGGCGCTGCAGGCGGTCGGCCGCAAACTGGGGGTCTTCCTTAAACGCCGCGATCGTGTCAAGCAAGAGGGGGAACGCCGCAGTATCTTCCTCCGTTATCTCGGGGAGGTAGCCGATGCTTTGGCTGATATCTCGGGGGAAGAACGAAGCGGAATTATGGATGACCTAGTCTCGGTGGCTAAGAAAAAGACTTCCGCCGCGGACATGAAGCTGGGGGAAGACGGCAAACCGATTGAGGAAGAGGGGATCGATTTTGGGGAGAACGTCCTCATTGTCAATTCCGACGAACTTTCTCCCCCGCTGACCCAGGTCGTTAGACCCTCTGCAGAACAGAAAAACGAATCGGCCGAATCTTAGTCACGAACCGGTTTTCCTCGGCCCCCTTTCGCGGCGGTGAAAGACGTGCTGAGGGGGGCGAGCCATGACATAACCATTAAAACCGCTAAACTTAAGCTTTTTTATCTAAAAAAAGCAGGTTGGTTTTAAGACAAACCTTGTAAAGCACCGCGTAACAAGTAAAATCGTAATCGTGGAGGTCTATGCGCGGGAGATTTGTATCGACTTTTTATCTCACCCATTTTGGGGCAGATGCTTTCTCCTAAGAGCGGATATAGACTGCTTAACCGTGAGCGGTTAAGGGTGAAATTCCAAGAATCAAAGGATCGCGCCGCGTCGACAGGAACGAACCTATGGCCAGTAACAATATTGTCTGGGGAATCGATATAGGGAACACCTCTTTGAAGGCCTTGCGCTGCACGGCGGGGAGTGAACCAGGGACGATGCAGGTTCTCGGGTTCGACTACATTGAGCACAGCAAGGTTCTGTCGCAGCCGGGCGCCGATGCGGCACAGATCATGGCTGAGACGATTGCCCAGTTTCTGTCGCGCAACGATATTGCCGGGGAGAAAGTGGCGATCTCTGTCAGCGGCCAGAACGCGTTGTGGCGTTTCCAGCCGCTTCCGCCGGTCGATCCGCGCAAGCTCAAGGATCTTGTCAAGTATGAAGTTCGTCAGTGGCTCCCGTTCGATTTAGACGAGGTGATCTGGAATTACCGCCAGGTGGGCGGCTTCCAAGAGGGGAACATCCTCATTGACGCGAACATCTTCATGTATGCCATGAAGAAGGAACTGACTAACAAGACCCTCAATCAGTACGAGAGCAATGGTCTGTCGGTCGACAGCATTCAGGGGGTTCCGATCGCCCTGTATAACTGCTATGTCAACGAACGGTACGAACCCGGCGAGCTCGACGGTGCCGACCTTTCGTCCTTGAATGACTACGATGTCCTCATCAATGTCGGAACCGATTCGACCGAAGTGGTGATCACCAACGGTGTCTCCGTTTGGCTGCGCAATATTGTTTTGGGCGGAAACGCCTTCACCAAGGCTCTGACCAAGTCACTAAAGCTCACTTTCTCGAATGCCGAGCATATCAAGCGCAACGCCGCTACCAGTCAAGACCCGAAGGCGGTGATTTTAGCGATGAGGTCGGTGTTCAATGAGCTGTACGCCGAGATCGACCGTTCGATCAAGTACTACTGCAGTCTCAATAAGCGGGCGAATATCCGGAAGATCTACGCGTTTGGCAATGCGATGAAGCTCCCTGGACTGCGTCAGTTCCTGGCGAAGAGCAGCGGCTTCGAGGTCGAGATTCCCTCTCGGTTCAA
>CADBTE010000174.1 GCA_902797455.1 uncultured Planctomycetota bacterium
GAGGAGGAGGAACAGAAGAATCGTCCCGGCCAGGTTGGATAAACCGATATGCTCACGGAAATAATTCTCCACCGGCGCCAGGAACAGACAGGTCGAGGGGACCAGCTCGCTGTCGGGCAGGAATCTTTCGCACGAGACGACCAGGAGAATAAGGCCGAGCACGGCGCACTCCAGCGACATCGGTTTTTGAGGAAACAGAAGCCACAGCGTCAGCACCACCGCCGCGGCGAAAATCAGCTGCGACCAGACACACGCCCCCTCGCTGAAGCAATCGATCGCCATCAGCGCCCAGTAAAACAGGGCGAAGCGCATCAGATACCCCGCGGCCGGGATGCCCCGTTTGAGCCAGACGAACCAGCCGATCAGCGCGGCGATAATCGACGCGGCCAGCTCGCCGCAGGTGAAGGTGTCCCACACGGTCGACGCGTCGAACAGGTTATGTCCGAAAATCAGCAGAAGCAGCGCGGAGGCGACCGGCAGGAACCAGGTCCGCGCGGCGAAGGCGGCCGCCCAGGCGCCGATGGCCCAGAGGAAGAGGTAGCTGTCGATCGAGCCGACGCTTCCTCGGAAGGTGTAGATCAGCACCGGAAGAGCGAAGGCGTAAAGGAGGACGGTCACAGACAAAAGCCACTCGGAAAGAACCGGGTGCTTCACGCGGGTAAGGCAGGCCGCCGCGGCACACCCCCCCCACAGCGTGAGGACAATCGCCGAACGAATGAACGGGCGCAGCCGCTCCAGGAAGGCGAGAAACGCCTGGAGATACTCGCGGTATTGATCGTAGCAAAGAGCCAGCCCCCGGATCAGCATCGAGACGGCGACGCACAGCAGGGCGGCTAAGAGGAAGATCAGCAAAACGCGCGAGAGTGTCAGACTACGATTCATGGTGGACTGTCCTCATTTGTTTCTAACGTTCAGAAACCTGACTTACGGATCGCCGGGGGGCGTTTCCTCTTGATTGTCTGATGGATGATCGGATGGGTCGTCTTGGTCTTGGACGGGGACATCCTGAATTTTGGCGTCGACGACGCGGGCGGCTCCCTCACGGTTGACCTGTAAAGTGACGACCACCCGCTTGAGACTCTTATTTTGGACGTAAGTCGAGGCGCGGCCGGATCGGTACGCCTCCTCAAACCGCTTCCCCGTGCCGTCGTGGGGGACGAAGAAGGTCTCGATGCCGTAGCGGACTTCAAAGTTGTTGATACAAATCCCCTTGATGTAGAGCCCCTCATCCGGAGGGGTTAAGGTCATGCGGGTCGGGTGCCACAGCCCGTCGTCCCGTTTGACGAGCCAGACGTAGACGGGACGCCCCTTGCGCTCCAGCGGCGAGACACGGCGGTCGGGAAGCGGGTCGAGCGACTCGACGTCGTAGGTGTCGACCTCGATTAAGCGGTCGCCGTTCCAGTAAGTGCCCTTTCCCGAGGTGGTCGAGAAGGTGTAACCCAGCCGGACGTAATCTCCCCGGAACAGGTCGCGCGGGTCGACCGGGACGGAGAGAACCTGAATCGTCTCGGCGCCGCGGAAGGGGAGCACGCGCGAGAGAACCTCGTGGGCGAGGACCGCCCCCTGCAGCGCGATCGACGCGATAAGAATCCAAAGACCGGCCTTGGCGCCGGGGCCGACGTGGGGGCCGGACAGCGGATGCTCGGCAGCCGTGTCTGCCGTCGGCGCGAGGGCTTCGTCGTCTTTGCGCAGGCGGGTCTTCGCGCGCCAAAGGGCGGCCGCGCCGAAGAGGATCAGCGCCAGCAGCGCGAAACCGCCGGCCGCGATCAGATAACTGGCGGTTCCGAACAGGTCGATGTACCGAATAAAAGCCCAGATCAGGAAAATAAGTATCCCCAGGGCGAAACAGCGGCCTTGCTCTTCATCGCGCTGGGCCAGAAGGTGAACCACCAGCGCGACGGTCGCGGCGTTAGCCACGACCGTCGCCACAATGGGGATCGCCACAATGGGGAGGACCCAATCGATCAGGAGATAATCGACCGAGTGCCTCGCGACATGGGCGTTGAATTCATAGACCGAGGCGATCAAAAGCGTCACCGCCAGGACCATCGTTTCGAACGCGAAGGGGCGGCGGCAGCCGCAGGCATAGCGGACGGCCAAAAAGAGGGCCGACCAGAGAATGATTGCCCACACCGCCCGCTCCTCAGCGGACCAAGAGATGGTCAGAAGAAGCCCCCACAGATACAGAAGCAGCCGATAGGCGTATGCCGCCGGGGCCGCCCCCCGCCTTCGGTAGATCAGCCAGGCGGACGCCGAGAGGATCGGAAGGGAAAGCGCCATATTGGGGACGCGGTCGCTGAGGAAGAGATGTTCGCCGGCGAACGGTTCGAGAACCTCGGCAAATCCCCAGACGAGAAGCAGAAGGAATCCCATCAGCGGCAGAACCCTGGTTCGCGCCGCGAAGGCGGTGAGCCACACCCCCAGCGCCCAAAACCAAAGGCCGTTGGTGTAGTGGGTATTAATATTGAAAATCTGCGCCAGCTGCCAGATCCCCAGGCCGTAACACAGCACCAGCGCCAAAAGCAGCGGTTCCGAGACATAGCGCCTGCCGCGAAAACAGACGCAGGCGGCCGCCGCGGCGCCCCAAAGGGTAAGAACACCGGCGGCCCTCCAGGCCGGAGGGACGAACTTCCAGTTTTGGCAGACAAGAAGAAACAGCGCCATCCCCAAAAGCAGGACGGCCAGGAGGGTCAGGGTGACAAAAATTCGCCGGCTCCACGAGGTTTGACGCGGAGCGTACATTTGACGAACCCGGTCGGCCAGATCGTCCTCAAGCCCCAGTGCCTGAAGGGCAGTTAGCTCGGAGTCGATCCAGCGAAACCGCCGGGCGCTGATGGGACGTTTGGCTGTCATTAATGGCTCTGTTCCTCGACAGGGGAAGTACCGAAGCTCATCACCCCGCGGCGGCGGGTGAAGAGTTTTCGCTGCTCGTTGATGGTATTGAACGCCGCGTCGAAGTGCTCCAGACCCCGCAGCTCCAGCACCGGGTCGGTGACGTCGCTGGTGGTCAGTTTGACGGTGCCGACCTTGTTGATAAAGCGGTCGACCAGATTTTGAACCATCTCCACCTCTTTGATCTGCTGAATCAGGAGCGTGTCAATCTTTTTGGAGAAAATCCCCTTCTCGCAGATGAGACTGTCCCCCTTGAGTTCATAGCGGGTGAAGTATTTTTTCCAGACCGCGTGAATTCGGGTGAAGATCAGCATGATGATCGGGACGACCAGCCAAGTTCCCCAGTGACACAGGGCGCGTTCGGGGAACGGCTGTTTGACGAACGCCGCCAAAACGGCGCAGGCGATCAGGATCAATCCCCAAACGATGGTCCGAAAACGGAAGGCCCGCGTCGAGAAGCGCTCCCCCGTCCAGGGGGTCTTTTCTTTTTCTTGCGGATGGTTTTGTTCGTTGTTTTCCATAGAGCTGCCTGAGATGATGTTTGGTTATCGTTCTTACGGAGTCACCCAATATCTTTTTGCCGTCAGGCCGAGGCACCGTCGACCATATCGTCACCCGCGTCGCCGTCGAAGCCGACCAGCCCCCGCTTGGACGCGAAGGCGGCGCGCATCTTCTCGAGCGACTCGAAGGCGACACGGGGGTTTTCTATCCCTCGCATCACGAAGGTCGATTCGCTGCGCCCGGAGATCTGGGTTCCCTCGGCCGATTTGCTCGGTTCCCCGGCGACGTAGATGGTCACTGTCCCGACATGATTGATCAATCGATCCAAGAGGGATTGAGTCATGCGGACATCGGACATCTGGGGGATAAGGAGCGTTTCGGTTTTCTGAAAAAGGAGCCCCCTTTTGCAGACGAGGTTGTCGTCGACCAATGTGTAAGAGATCGTCTTGCTGAGAATCAGCCCCTTGATCCAGAACCAGAGGAACATCGCCGCCGGGACGATGAGCCAGAGGATCCAATGCCAGACCGACTCTTTCCCGCAGGGGGAGTAAACGCGAAAGGCGCCGGCGACACAAAGGGCGAAGAGGAGAATGGCCAGCAGCTTCTGGGCGCGGTAGGCCTTCGGGGAGAAAGATCCCCCTTTCCAATCCCACTTAAGCTTATCAGGGTGAAAGTGCGCCTGAGTCAGAATGGGGGAGGGTTCCTCGTGAGATTCGGCCGGATCGGCCGCCTGAGGCGTCGGGTGGTTGTCGGTTGCCTTGGGGGTCTCGATATTGGCGTCTTCGGGAAGGTCAGCCATCGGAACGTTCCTTTTTGGTTTTTGGGAAACGATTGAAGATTCTTTTTGCCGGGGAAAGATATGGATGCCCCAGTAGTTTTGTACGCGGGAAAACCCGCCCAAAACCCGCGGCCGCCGGCTATTTTATTATAGGGAGAATTCCGGGCGTTTGCAAGAATTAACGAGAAAAACACGCGCGGCGGCGCGCGAAAAGAAAAAACAGGGGAGCTTTCGCTCCCCCGGCAGGTGTTTTTTTGGCAAAAAGCGCTTAAGCGCGGGGCCTTTTCAGTAGTCCCCCCCGCCGTCGGCCAGCGGGAACTGCTCGGGGAAGCTCGTTTGGGTGAAGTCACCGCGGCTTCCGGCGACTCGGTTGGTCTGAACCGGGAGCGGCTCACTTTTCAGCGGGGTGGTCGAAGGCGCCTCGGGCAAAGTGCCGTCTTCGGGAATCGACTCGTAGTAACCGGCCGGGGCGCTTTGGCCGTCGTCGAGCAGTTCGGTATAACCGGCGTTGGAAACACCGCCGCCGCTGCACGCGGCGCACGAACCGCAGCCGCTCTCGTTACACCGGCGCTCCATCCCCCCCAGGATCGAACCGTTTCGGTAAAGCTCCCCCATACAGGTGTCGCCCGCCTCGGGGACAAATGTCGGTTGGCAGTGATCATAAGGGCCCCAGCAGGAACGGCAGCCGACCAGGCCGATAGCGAAGGCAAAGATAACGACGCTGACTGTTTTATGAAACATAGCGGTTCACTCCCATCTAGAGAATCACCCTGGTACCCGCGAGGAAAAGAACGCGGAACCGGAGCAGGCAGAGAAAATCCTCTTGCCTACTTTGTATTTCGGCCCCTACAATCGAAAAATTCGATAAAACCGTTAAAATCTTCCCAGATTTTGAAAAATAGAGAAATTTTTCCGGTTGTAGGGTCGGCGGGTGTTAAGACGGGGGAACTCGGCAAGGTTTAGCGCTTGGGGAGCTGGTCGGGGGGAAGGAACGCGGGAGCGTTGGTCCGGGCATCGGCCTCGGCGTCGATCTCGGCGATCTCCTCTTCCGTCAGCCGGCGGAAGAAGATGTTCTTGATTCGCCCCTCGGTGACCCAGGTCGCGAAGCCCAAGGGAGCGAAGCGGTCCATCTCGATTCGGATCGAGACCTCTTTGCCGTCGAGAAACGACTTGATGATCGGTTCGTCGTCGAGCCAGACCTGGATGAGCCGCTTGGAGACCCGAACGCGGAAGATGTACCAGGTCTTGTTTTTAAAGCCGTAGTAGCTCGAGGAGTTGTTCTCGGAAGCGTCGTAGCCGTCGATGCAGGACAGCCCCACCAGCGCGCCCCCCCAGCCGCCGTTGATGAAGGTGCAGCAGCTGTCCCCCACCGGGAAGGTGAGCGCGGCGAAGAAGTCGGTTCCCGTCGTTCGCTGGGCGGCGAACTCGATCTCGTAGTTCTCGGTCGGGAACGGTTCTCCCTGCGGGGCGTTGTAGCGGATGCCGCTGCCCATAACCCCCTGGGCGATTCGGATGGCGCCTTCTCGAACCTCGACCTCCCCGCTGCCGCCGGTATCGACCCGCTCCCACGCCCCCAGCGTTTCACCGTCGAACAGCGGCGTCCAGGTGTCGTCGGCGGCCGGCGCCGGGGAGAGGGTAAGCAGAAACAGGGCCAGCGCCAAAGGCAGAAGGCCGCCGCGGTTGGGGAGGAACCAGAGCATCGAAAACCTCCGAAGGGCAGGGAAGGGGTGAGGGTGAACGTGTTTTGAACCGGTGACTATTATATCTCACCGCGTAAGGAAGCTCAAACGGATATTGGCGGCTCGGCTGAGTATCGTCTTGATTTTTCCGGTTCATTTTTTAGAATAACCTTAAGGCGGGGGTGTCCGCGCCCGGGAAACCGGCGCCGGCTTTACCGAACCCGATTTTACCAACCGTTTCTCTCACGGGACTTTTGACTATGCTGGAATTGCGCCAACTGAAAAAATCGTATAAGGAGCCGGACGGCTCGGAGCTTCCGATTCTGGATGTTCCGCGCTGGAGCGTCGACGCCGGCGAACAGGTCGTGGTCATCGGACCATCGGGCTGCGGCAAGACCACCTTGCTTCACATCATCGCGGGGATCCTGAAACCGACCAGCGGGCACGTCTTGATCGACGGCTGGGACACTCCCCTCCTGAACGAGTCGGAACGCGACCAGTTCCGCGCCCGCCGCATCGGCTACGTTTTCCAGACATTCAACCTTCTCCCCGGCTTCTCGGCCTTGGAGAACGTCATGCTCGGGATGGCGTTCGCCGGGAAAGGGAGCGATAAGCACCGCGCTATTGATCTGCTCAAGCGCGTCGGGCTGGGGCACCGCCTTCACCACAAGCCGGGACAGATGTCGGTCGGGGAGCAGCAGCGTGTCTCGGTCGCCCGAGCCCTGGCGAATAAGCCGAAACTGGTGCTGGCCGACGAGCCGACCGCCAATGTCGACGTCGGGAACCAGCAGCTGGTCATCGACATGCTCCGCAATACCTGCCGCGAGGAAGAGGTGGCGCTGATCATCGTCACCCATGCCCCTCAGGTCTCGGAACAGTTCGATCGGGTCGACCGCCTCACCGATATCAACTTGGTCGCCAAGCGGAAGGTGGAGGAGATGGAGCATCACAACGCGCACGCGCAGGAGGTGAAGTGAGATGAATCTCTGGAAAATCGCTTATCGCAGTATCCAGCA
>CADBTE010000175.1 GCA_902797455.1 uncultured Planctomycetota bacterium
ACCGGCCGCCGCGCCCGCCCCGCAGGGGTCTTTAGCGCCCGCCCCGCCGATGATGCACTGCGAGGGGGATGTCTGTACGATTCAGCGTGACAACCAAGGTACGGCCGCCGGGACGGTCTCTCCCCAGGTCAGCGGCCAGCTTCTCGGCTGCAGCGTCCGTCTGCGGGCCGGCGATCAGAATACCACCGACTGCGGGACCGGAACGATTATCCACTCGAATACCCGCAGCGGTTCCAACGAGGGGCTGATCCTCACCTGCGGCCATCTGTTCCGTGAGAACCGAGGCGCGGGGAATGTCCAGGTCGATCTGTTCGACGCGCAGGGGCAGCCGGCCGGCACCGTCAACGGGGTGTGCGTCTGGTACGACGACGATCTCGATATCGGTTTCGTCGGCGTTCCGCTCCCCGCAGCGGCCCAGGTGGCCCAATTGGTCGCGCCGGGATACCTCCCCAAAAGCGGCGACACCGTCCTGAGCGTCGGCTGCACCTCGGGCGAGAACCCGACCGTCTGGGAGCATAAGATTCAGTCGACCGATCAAAAATTCCATCAGTCCGCTCAGCCCGGGAGCGAGCCGTTCTACTACATCGAGGTGAGCAACGCGCCGCGGCAGGGACGCAGCGGCGGCGGGCTTTTTGTTCAGGAAAACGACGGCACGCTCCATCTGGTCGGGGTCTGCAACGCCGGCGATCCCCAGACCGATCAGGGGTATTTCCTCCCCTCGTCGGTGATCTATCAGCAGCTGCTCTCCAACAAAAACCTGGCCTTTGTCTATGAGGATATCTTAAAGTCGCAGTCGGGCGGCACCCAGCTGGCGGCGGCCGAAAACGCGCTTCCCGGCGCGCCGATCGCCGCCAACGGCGCGGCCGGAGGTATTGTTGATATCGGCGCCGTCAGCGGGGCGGCCGGCGCGGTCGGTGTTGTCGGCGGGGTCTCTCCCGCCGGGTTCGAAAGCGCGCCGGCGGGGGAGCATATTCAGCCGGTCGGCGGAACCCTTCCGGGCAGCGACGCGTTCGCCGCCTCGCTGGAGGAGCTGCGCAAAATGCATCAGCAGGGGGCCGAAATCATCTGCATCGTCAACTGGCCCAACGGCAGGGGGCCCGAGGAGAGCGAGGTGATCCGTCTGTCGGCGCCGATGCCGTGATTTCGCCGGGGGGCTTTCCCCGACGGGTACACAAGGGATCGGCAAAAGAAAAAAACGGCGCCTGTCGGCGCCGTTTTTTTATGGGTGTCGCTTGCTAAGGGGGGTCACTGCGGACGGCTCGATTCCTCTTGAGGCAAGTTCTCTTTCGGGAGCTCATCGCTCGGCGGCCCCAGCGCGCGCAGGCGCCTGGCGCGCAGCAGCGCGAAACACAGCAGTACCGCGGCGGTCACCGCGGCGATCGCGTAGGAGAGTTTCAGATCGAGACGGCCGCCGATCGGCCCCCCCTTCTCCGGCCCAGTCCAAAGGATGAACGTCAGGACGATAAACATAATAAACGCTGCCGGAAGGAGCGTGATGAGGAAGTTCTTTTTGCGGACGAACAGCCAAACGGTGGCCGCCGTCAGCGTGAAGGCCGCCAGGCACTGATTTCCCCAGGCGAAGTACTGCCAGAGAATCTGAAAAGAATCTTTAGACTTGTTCGACCAGAACAGAAGCGCCGCGATCACCAGGATCAGCGGCAAGGTGAGCGCCAGACGGCCGGCAAGCGGCTTTTGGCTGATTTTAAAGCTCTCGGCCAGCGACAGACGCAGCGAGCGCAGCGCCGTGTCGCCGGTGGTGATCGCCAGGATCACCACCGCCAGGATCGTTACCACGCCGAGCCCGCCGCCCAGGAAGTACCCGGTGATCGTCTGCAGCGCGGCGTTTCCGCCAAGGGTCATCTGTTCGGGGAACTCGGTATAGTAGGCCATTGCCGCGGCGGCCCAGGTCATCGCGATCACCCCCTCGACGACCATCATGCCGTAGAAGACCGGACGGGCGTTGAGCTCGCTGTCCATCGTCCGAACGACAATCGGGGACTGGGTCGCGTGGAACCCGGAGAGGATGCCGCAGGCGATCGTCACGAAGAGGCAGGGAATCACCGGCTGCTTGGTCAGACCAGCGCGGAAGGCGTCGTTGGCCACCATAAAGCGGGTCGGATCCTCGTTATGAAAAAGAAGAATTTCGAAGAATATCATCGCCGTCCCGATCAGCAGCAAAATGCCAAAGACGGGATAGATCCGGCCGATGATCTTGTCGACCGGAAGAAGCGTGGCGAGAATGTAGTACGCGAAAATCAAAATGACGAACGTCCAAAAGCCGAGCCCCATCGAGGCCAGCGCGGGGATCCCCGCCAGGAGTGACGCCGGGGTATTGATGAAGACGGCGACCACCAGAATGAGAACCAGCGACATCATCGCCAGGAAGAATCGGAAGACGGCGGTGCCGAGCTGGTCACGGATCAGCAGCGGAAGCGACTCCCCGCCGGAGCGCATCGACATCATCGCGCTGACGAAGTCGTGAACGGACCCCCCGATGATATTTCCGATCGGGATGAGGATGAAGACGATCGGCCCGAACTTCACGCCGAGGATCGCCCCGACCACCGGACCGACACCGGCGATGTTCAGCAGCTGGATGAGCATATTCTTCCAGGTCGGGAGAACAAGAAAGTCGACCCCGTCGCGCTTGCTCACCGCCGGGGTGGTTCGTTTGTCGGGGGCTAAAACGCGCTCGACGAAGCTCCCGTAGAAATAATAGCCGACAAACAGAAGAAACAGACCGACTACAAACAGTGCCATCGCTTTGAAGTATCCCTTTCTCTCAAGCCATCTATTCGAGCACGGGTCGCGCCCGCTACTTCGCGTCGTGCCAGACCGTGGGGTACTGCTGCCCCTCGGCGTTGTGACGCGACTCGATACGGATCTTCGGTTCCCCGTCGACAAAGACGCGAATCGTCCCGTCCGACTGACTCACGGCGATCGCGACCGCCTTGGTCGCTTTCGAAATGGCCGCCGCCGCCCAGTGGCGGGAGCCGAACCCCTTCGACAGCGAGACGTTCGCCGTCTGGGTGCTGAGCAGCCGGCAGGCGGCCTTCACCTCGCCGTTTTGGGCGATCACAAACGCGCCGTCGAGCTGGGCGATCTCTTTGAGCCCCTCGCGGGTTTTGGCGTCGTTGATATTGCGCTCTTTCGCCATATACCCCTTCACCGGATCGAACCCGGCCGGGGTGCTGAGCCGCAGAACCCGCTTCGAGTCGCCGATGACCAAAAGCGTGCCGACCTTTTTCCCCTCACGCCCTTCGCGGCCGATATCCATCGCCAGGTCGATCGCCCGGCGAAAGGTTTTGTACGGGATATGCTCGGCGATCGTGCGCAGCCCTCTGGGAGTGAGCCGATCGAGATGGGAACCGAGGGTCAGAATACTGATCGAGTCGAACAGCGTCGGGTGAAAACTGCTGTAGAGAACCACCACCTGGTCGGAGGATTGAACCAGACCGGCGGCCGACACGTTAAAAATGACGCTCTGAATCTGCTCGTAGATCGAGAATTGGTCGTTCTCCAGGCGAACGGTATGGAACCCGAAAGTGAAGGCGTCGCGCAAAAAAGAACCGGCACCGCCGGAGTCGACGCTGTCGAGATACTCGGACTCCCCGTCGCCCGAATCGTCGTCTTCGCGGTAGACCGCCGGGATCTGAGCGCCGAAAGAATTTTGCACACTATTGTCAATAGGCGGTTTAACGATATTGACGATCGGAGCGGTATGGGGTTTATCGGAGGGTTCTTTCTCGCTGGCGGCGATAATGACGACCGCGTCTTTGGCCGCTTCGCGCAGCCGCGCCCAGTCGAGCGGTCCTCGGGTGAGGACAAAAAGGCAGGCCCCCTCCAGCGCCTCAAGAATATTCAGCGCCTGAACGAACATATCGAGAGTATTATCTTTGGCTTCTTTAGGACTCATTGGCGGTCGCGTTGTTTTATCGTGTGGTTGGTCGATTCCTTTTTGCAAACCTCAAGACGACAGCTCCTATTTAACCCGATTTTTGAGATGGTTCAACCAACAATTTACGGAAATTTTACGCCGCAGGGCAAACGCCGGCGCTTTTTCGGCCGGCGGACGCTCGGCGAAGGGGAAACGGCTTCGCCCGGGGCGAGCGTCATCGCGGATCGCTCGGTTCCGTTTCCCACCGACCGCGCTCGCGCGGCTCGATCAGGAACAACTGCTCCCCGTCGATAAAAAAACGGATCGTTCCGGTCGACCGGGAAACGGCAATCGCCGCGGCCTTGGTCACTTTCGAGACGGCCGCCGCGACAAGGCACGAGTCGTGCCGCGTCCGCTTCGAACCTCCTCCCATCTCGGTCTTGATGATACGGCAGGCGGCTTTCACCTCGCCGTTGCGGGCGATGATAAACGCCCCGTCGAGCGGGGCGATCTCTTTGAGCCCCTCGCGGGTCTTGGCGTCGTTGATATTGCGCTCTTTCGAGGTATATCCCTTCACCGGATCGTACCCGGCCGGGGTACTGAGCCGCAGGACCCGTCTGGTATCGCCGACGATCAGAAGCGTGCCGACGGCTTTCTCCTCGCGCCCTTCGCGGCCGATCTGTGTCGCCAGGTCGAGCGCCCGGCGAAAGGTTCGGTACGGGATACGCCCGGTGATCTTGTGAAGCCCCTCGGGTGTGAGCTGATCAAAAGGCGAACCGAGAGGCAGAACACCGATCGTATCGAACTGCGTCGAATGGAAACCGGCGTAGAGGACCACCGCCCGATCGGACGGCCGGATCAAGCCGGCGGCCGACATATCGAAGAGGGCGTATTGAATCTGCTCGTAGCTCGACATCAGCTCGCTGTCGAGACAAACGGTACGGAACCCACAGGCCAGAGCGCCGCGCAAAATAGAGCCGGTGCCGGAATCGTCCTCGCGGGCGGCGATAATGACGAGCGTTTCGGCGGCATTTTCGGCGGCACTGTCGGCGTCTTTGGCCGCTTCGCGCAGCCGCGCCCAGTCGAGCGGTTCTTTGGCGACGACAAGAACACAGGCGCCCCCCATCGCCCGGCGAATCGTCAGCGCCCGCTCAAACAGTTCCAGGGTCTTTTCTTCGTTTTCTTTTTGGCTCATCGGCACTTTTCACCGGGACTGGGGATTTCGCTTAAAACACTTTCCGTACCCGCGAACCGCGGGCGGCATCTTATTTTAACCCGATGGGCAAAGACGATTCAACCGGACTTTTTCGGAAAATTTCCCCCGCGGGTGGGAAGGGCCGCGCGAAAAAAGCTTTTCTTCCCCCGCGCCCCCGGGTAAAATGCCGGTAACATCCGGCGAAAAGAACGTAAAGATCGGCCTTTTCGCCGCAAGGTGCCTTTTGACAGAAAAAACCGGTAAGGAGAAAACAAGTGGCTATCTATCTCGGCATCGACATCGGAACCTCGGGAACCAAAACACTGGCCATCCGTCCCGACGGCACGCTCCTCGGCTCGGCCGTCGCCGAATACCCCTGCTCGGCCCCGCGCCCCCTTTGGAGCGAGCAGGACCCCGACGATTGGTGGAAGGCGGTGGTCGCCACCGTCCGACGGGTGGTGGCCGACAACCGGCTCGATCCCAAAGAAGTGCGCGGGATCGGGCTGTCCGGGCAGATGCACGGATCGGTCTTTCTCGACGCCGAAAACCGCGTTCTGCGCCCGGCGATTCTCTGGAACGACCAGCGGACCGCCGCGCAGTGCGACGAAATCGAACGCGCCGCCGGGGGGCGGGAGGCGCTGGTTCGTCTGGCGGCCAATCCGGCGATGACCGGCTTCACGGCGCCGAAGATCCTCTGGTTTCGCGAGAACGAGCCGCAGCTGTTTGATCGCTGCCGCAAGTGTCTCCTCCCCAAAGACGACGTGCGCCGCCGGCTGACGGGGGAATTCGCCACCGAGGTGAGCGACGCCAGCGGCACCTTGCTGCTGGATGTCGCCGGCCGACGCTGGTCCAGTCAGCTGCTGAGCATTCTCCAGATCGATCCGGCGCTGCTGCCGACGGTTTACGAGTCGGAAGAGGTGACCGGCCGCCTCAGTGCCCAAGCGGCAGAGCAGCTGGGGCTGACGACCGACTGCGCCGTGGTCGGCGGCGCGGGGGACTGTGCCGCGGGGGCGGTCGGCAACGGAATCGTTTCCGAGGGGCTGCTGTCGACCTCGCTGGGAACCAGCGGGGTCGCCTTCGTCCACAGCGACGAGGTGAAGATCGACCCGAAGGGGCGGGTTCATACCTTCTGCCACGCCGTGCGCGGCGCCTGGCACATGATGGGGGTCAATCTGTGTTCGGGGGGCTCTCTGCAGTGGTTCCGCAATGCCCTGTGCATGGAACTGGCCCGGCTGCCGCGCGGGGAGGGGGTATCGGTCTACGACCTGCTGATGGAAGAGGCGGCCGGGGTCGAGGCGGGGGCCGAGGGGCTGTTGTTCCTCCCCTATCTCAGCGGCGAGCGAACCCCCCACGCCGATCCGTTTGCCCGCGGGGCGTTCGTCGGGCTGACCCCCCGTCACGGGCGGGGGCACCTGGTCCGCGCCATTCTCGAAGGGGTCGTCTTCTCGCTGCGCGACTCCCTGGCGATCTTCGAGGAGCTGGGGGTCCCGATTCTCGAGGTCCGCGCCACCGGAGGCGGGGCCAAAAGCCCGCTGTGGCGGCAGATTCAGTCCGACGCCTTCGGCCGGACGGTCGTGACCGTCAATTCGCAGGAGGGGCCGGCGTTCGGCGTGGCGCTGTTGGCGGCGGTCGGCTGCGGCGAGTACGCGTCGATCACCGAGGCGTGCCGCGCGACGATCTCGCTGACCGGCTCGCAAAATCCCGCCGAAGCGGCCCGGGCGCGCTACGACGCGCTCTTCCCGCTTTATCAGAAACTCTACCGCGATCTCAAGGACGACTTCGCCGCGCTGAGTTAGCCGCTTTTTATTCCTCGACCCCCTGAATGATCCGCAGCATTCGGGGGGAGAGGATCCGCCGGGTATCGTCGTCGACCAAACTGAACCGGTTCCCGTCGTTCGGGGTGCTGAGGTAGTTCCAGACGCTGTACGAGATACCGTACTCTTTTAAAAGCGAGATAACATCGTTCATCCAGTTCTCGCGCCACTGGATTTTACAATGGCGGATCGTCCCAAACTCGCCGCACCACAGAACCTTGTCGGGGTGCCGCTCGATGAAGTCAAACGCCGGACGCAGCCGCGCCCGAAGGAACTCGCGGTCCATCCTCTGGAAATTCGGATAGGGATTCTCGGCGTTCTCGACCACGCGCTTAAAGTCGCGGTACGGCTCGATATCACAGGGCCACGCCATTTCACGGTTGTAAAAAAGCGGCCCCGCCTGAAGCACCCCGCGCTGGTGCGTGAACTCGAACGGGTCGTAAAGGTGGAAGGTGTAGACCACGTTTTCATCGTCGTACAGACGCAGCTGAGACAGCCGATCGGCGCTGTTCCAGCAGACGCTCCCCACCACGATGACGCGCTGTTTATTGATCGCGCGGATGGCGCCGATGGTCCGTTCGGCCAAGTCGTTCCACTTGTCCGGGTCGACGCAGCGAATCTCGTTTAAAAGCTCGAAGGCAATCTCGGGGCGGTCGGCGTAATGGTTCTCCAGCGCCACCCAAAGATTAACAAACTTCTCCCGAAGAAGCGCGTCGTCCAGCAGCTGAACCTTCTCCTCGATATCGCAGTAGTTGCCGACCGCCTTGTGAAGGTTCAGCACCACGTTCAGCCCGGCGGCACGGCACCACTCCATAAAGGCATCCAGGTGGGGGATGACCTGCCGGCGGAAATCCCCGTTCTCGTCGAACAGCACGATCTGATCGAAGCAGACCCG
>CADBTE010000176.1 GCA_902797455.1 uncultured Planctomycetota bacterium
CCGCCGCCGATATGTCGCCCAGTGACCATAACCTCTTTGAGGAACTGCGGCAGCTGCGGCTGCGATTGGCGCAGCGGCGGCATATTCCTCCCTATCAGGTCTTTACCGACAAGACACTTCTGGAACTGGCGGCCAGGCGCCCTACCAACAGCGACGAGATGCTCGGCATCACCGGCGTCGGTCAAAAGAAGCTGGAGACCTACGGCGAGGCTTTCCTGGAGCTGATCAACCGTTACCCAAACACCTAGCGGCTCACCACAGCGCAGGGAACTACCTTGAAAAGCGGCCGGTAATCAACTAAAATAGGTCTGAGGACGGTGAAATATTTTTCGCCAGATACAAGACAGCGTCTTTCCTAGCGGCTAAAACGTTTTAGTATCGAAAAGCTTTATTACTTCATGACGCTGGACTAGAACAGTTCCAAACAACGGGAGGATCTATGCTTTCGCTCTTTGCTCAGGCGCCTCAAACCGGCGGCTACACAGCCGATATTATCGTCTTTGTCGCCTTCCTCGTCCTGGTCATGATCACCGCGTTCTCTGTCAGCCGCAAGTCGGGCGAAAACAGTGAATCGTACTTCTTGGCCGGCCGCGGGCTGGCTTGGTGGCTGATCGGCTTTTCGCTCATCGCCGCCAATATTTCGGCCGAGCAGTTCATCGGGATGTCCGGAAACGCGTCAAGTTACATTGGGCTGGCGGTCGCCAGCTACGAGTGGATCGCCGCCCTTTCGCTGGTGATCGTCGCCTTTTTGTTCCTGCCGAAGTTCCTCCGCGCCGGTATCTACACCATTCCCGAATACCTCGAGCGCCGCTACAACAAAAGCGCCCGTACCATTATGTCGCTGATGATGGTCATCATGCTGGTCATCGTCAACTTCACCGCCGTCACCTACGCCGGCGCGAAATATTTCGCCGTTCTCTTCGCCGAACATCCGGTCACCGTCGGCGGCGTGAATATCCTCAGCTTGACGAGCTTCTGCTGGTTCATCGGGATCTTGGCCGCCGCGTACGTCTTCGCCGGCGGGCTGAAGGCATGCGCCTGGTCAGACCTGCTGCAGGGATCCTCGCTGATCGCCGGCGGGGCGATCGTCCTGTACTTCGCTCTGAAAACTCTCGGCGCCGCCGATCCGGCCACGCTGACCCCGGCCGCGGGAGTGGCCAGCGATACCCTTAACAACATCGCCAACGCCGGGGCTTGGGAGCGGTTCAACCTGCTCAACGCGACAAAACTTCGGATGAACCTCCCCTCGACCGATACCTTCCTCCCGATCACCGCGCTGTTGTTCGCCATCTGGATCCCGAACCTCTACTACTGGGGGCTGAACCAGTACATCATCCAGCGAACCTTGGGTTCCAAAAGTCTTGGCGAGGGGCAAAAGGGTCTGGTCTTCGCCGCCGCGATGAAGCTCGTCATCCCGTTCATCATCGTCTTCCCCGGTATGATGGCGTACAACCTTTATAAAAGCGATTTGACCGGCAGCGCCAAAGAGCTCGCCTCCGGGGAGCTGCAGCGTCTGGAGGCCTTCCATGCCGCCGACGGCTCCAACGCCGACGGAAAACTGTTCGCCTTCAACGAGGAGTTCGCCGCCGATCCGGCCAACTACGAAACGGCCCGCGCGATGCTTCGCGCCAACGCGTCGATCGCCGTGGTCGACCTGCCCGAGGAACTCACCGACGAGGCGCTCTTCGAATTCCATGAGCAGCTGAAGAAGACCATCGCGGAAAAAGCCAAAAACGATCCGGCGACCGCCGCGCTGAAGTACGGCACCGTCGTGACCAGCTGCGACTACGACTCGGCCTATCCGACGCTGGTCAAGCGTCTGGTCCCGAAGGGGGGCTTTACCGGGTTCCTCTTCGCCGCCCTGCTCGGGGCGATCATCAGCTCGGTGGCCGCGATCCTCAACGCCGCCTCGACGATCTTCACCATGGACATCTACCAAGAGTACTGCTTCACCCCCTCGCGTGAAACGACCGACGAGGCCCATGCCCGCGACAGCCGGAAGCTGGTCTTCATCGGACGTTTGGCCGTGATTATCTTTGTTTTGATCGGCTGCTACATCGCGCCGAAACTGGCCGACCCGCGCTTCGGCGGCATCTTTAAGTTCATCCAGGAATTCCAGGGCTATATCTCCCCGGGTATCCTGGCGGTCTTTGTCTTCTCGCTGCTGTTCAAGAAGGCGCCGGCCATCTGCGGCGCGCTGGGGCTTATTCTCAACCCGATTATCTACGGCGCTCTGCACGTGTACGTGCCGCAGCTGGACTTCCTCAACCGCATGGCGGTCACCTTCCTCTCCATCCTGGTGATTCTGACGGCGATTCGCGTGGTCAAACCGCGCAAAGAGGCGTACGTCGCCAATACCGAGATGACGACCGAAACCGGCAAGAGTTTCGACCTGACCGGCTCGAAAATCGCCCTGGTGATCGGGATCTTGGTGGTCCTCGCCACGCTGGCGCTTTACGCCTACTACTGGGATTCGAGTACTCCGATGTTCGGGAAATAATTCTCCCCCTAAAGGTTCTTCCCCGCGCCGCGCACGGCCACGGTTGGTGCGCGGCGTTTTTCTTAGAAAAAAGCGAAAAGGGAGTTTTGCCATGACGGAAGCCAAAAAGAGTATTCGGGGGGAAGTGCTTCTGTACACCGACGGTTCCTGCCTGGGGAATCCCGGCCCGGGGGGATGGGCGTTTATTCTTGTTCACCCCCCTACCGGCAAGTCGCTGGAGCGCTGCGGCGGGGAGGAGCTCACCACCAATAATCGGATGGAGCTGCGCGCCGTCATCGAGGGGCTCTCGACCCTCAAACGTCCCACGAGTGTCGAAATCATCAGCGACAGCGCCTACGTTCTGGGCGGGCTGTCGTCGTGGATGGCCTCGTGGAAGAAAAACGGCTGGAAAAGACGCGAAAACGGAAAGCTCGCCGAGGTGAAAAACGTTGACCTTTGGCAGGCGCTCGACCGATTGGCCGAACAGCATCATCTGGTCTTCACCAAGGTGAAGGGGCACTCGGGCCATCCCGAGAATGAACGCTGCGACGAGCTGGCGGTGGCCGAGTCGAAGAAGATCCAGGCCGAAATGGGTTAGCGGTTCTGGCTGTTGTTTTGTCCATCGCCGCCGGCGTTTTCTTTTTCCCCGGCGTTTTCTTTACAGCGGCTCATCTGCCAGGCGTTATAGCCGTTGTGCCATAAGACGTAGAGCGTCGGACCCAGAGCGGTGATCGGATCGGCGTAGGTCATCGCCAGCCAGACCGTGACGGAAGTATTTTTTTGGCCGAGCGCCTGACTCGCCTCTCGACGATTGTTCTTTTCGCCTAAATAGAAGCCGCCGACAAAGTTGATCACACAGATCCCCAGTGAGATCAGCGCCGCGGCGGGAAGGATCGAGATACTCCCCTCCCCCCGCAGGCAATTCGATGCCCCTGATAAAATAATCGCCAGAACGCACAGCCACGAGGCAAAGACGACTTTTCTCAGTTTATTGGGGAGCGCCTTGCTCTTAGGAAAGAAAACCCGAATCACCAGTGCCAGAAAAAGGGGAAGAAAAATGGTGCCGCTCACCCGCGCGGCGACGTCGAGAAGCAGCCCCTGCGCAGGGCGGTCGACGACTATCGGGATGATCGGGACCAGCGCCGCCGCCGTACCGACGGTGGTGATCAACAGCGCCGTGGTGACGTACTCGACCTTGCGGCCGAGAAAGCCGATCACCACCGGCGCCGCCGTCGCGGTCGGGGCAACCGCGGTAAAGAAGGCGATCAGACCATAGTCGCTTCTGCCCGCCAGCGCGAAGAGCTTCCACAGCAGCAGCGGCACTCCCACATTGAACGCCAGAAGCGCCAGGTGACTGAGACAGGGACGCATCGCTTTGGGGTCAATCCCCAAAAAGACGACCAGGAGCATAAACCGAACGAACCAGGGGATCGTCGGGGAGAGAACTTGCAGCGGCGGACACAACAGGCCGACCGCGAAGGCGGCGACAAAGGAAAGCCAACGATAGGATTTCATAGCGTGTCCCCGGGATACAGAGCCCCCAGAAGATAAAGCCCATGCGGGGGGGCCGTCGCGCCGGCGCGGGCACGATCGCGCGAGGCGATGACCGCCGCCATATCGTCCGGATTCTCGAAACCGGCCCGCCCCTGAGCGAAGGCGGCCAGTGTCCCGGCGATCGAACGGACCATATTGTAGAGGAAACCGTCGGCCTCAACCTCAATCGCGATTATTCTCCTGTGAAGCGGAAGGAAGGGGGTCCGGTCGATCCGCGGCCAATCGAGCGGGGTGACGGTCAAGTCGAAGATGGTGCGTACGGTAGACACCCGCGGGGACCCGGCCGACTGAAACGCGGCGAAATCGCGCGTTCCGGGAATATGCCGCGCGGCTTGGATCATTCGGTCAAGGTCTAATCGGCGAAGCACCGTCCAGACACGGCCCGCTAAAAGCGGATCGGCCGGATGACCGTCAGAAAGAAGATAGCGATAACGCTTTTTGATCGCGTCGCGAATCGGGTGAAAACCGTCCTCCTCAAGGCGGGAACGCAGGACGCGAATCGACGGCGGGAGATAAGTATTCAGTGCCGCGGCCATCCTTTCGGGAGGAATGGAGGAATCGGTTCGAAAAGCTGCCGTCTGACACACAGCGTGGACACCGGCGTCGGTTCGGCCGCTGCCGACAACCTCGGCGCGGCGGCCGGTGACTTTGGCCACCGCGTCTTGAAGCGCCCCCTGTACGGTGGCGACACGCTGAGAGGGCTGAACCTGCCAGCCGGAGTAAGGGGCGCCGTCGTAGGCCACTTCAAGCCGGATGACGCGCCCCGCACCGCGGGAGAGTGTCAGAGGTTCTTCTGGATCCATTCAGCGATTTGGACCGCGTTGGTCGCGGCCCCCTTGCGCAGGTTGTCACTGACGACCCAAAACGCCAAACCGTTCGGGGAGGAGAGATCCTCACGAATACGGCCGACGTAAACTTCGTCGGTGTCGTGGCAATTGCACGGCATCGGGTACTGCTTTTTGGCCAAGTCGTCAACCACGACGACACCGGGCATCTGGGCGAAGAGCTCGCGCGCCTTCTCGACGGAGATCTTCTTCTCGGTCTCGACCAGAACCGATTCACTGTGGCAGTTGGAGACCGGAACGCGAACCGCCGTCGGGCAGACGAGGATTGAGTCGTCGCCGAGAATTTTGCGGGTCTCGTAGAGGAGCTTCAGCTCTTCGCTGGTGTAGCCGTCATGCTTTTCGCTGCCGATCTGCGGAATGCAGTTGAAGGCAATCGTGTAGGGGAATGTCTCGTTCTGGTACGGCTTGCCCTCCAGATCGGCTTTCGTACCGTTGATCAGATCGCGGGTACCGGCCAAACCGGCGCCGCTGGTCGCCTGGTAAGTGCTGACGACCACGCGCTTGACGGTACCGTAATCGTGAAGCGGCTTCAGCGCGACGACCAGCTGGGTGGTCGAGCAGTTCGGGCTGGAGATGAGCCCTTTGTGCTTGCGGATATCCTCGGCGTTGACCTCGGGGATGACGAGCGGGACTTCTTCGTTCATCCGCCAGTAACCGGACTCGTCAACGATGACCTTCACCCGTTTGCGGGCTTCGGGGACGAAGTCGCGGGCGGTATCATCGGGGGTGCTGGCGATCACCAGATCGACGCCGTCAAACGCCTCGGGGCAGAGTTCTTCGACCGTGATCTCGGTACCGTTAAACGGGATTTTCTTTCCAGCGCTCCGCTTCGAGGCGATGAACTTCATCTTTTTATAGGGAAACTTCCGCTCTTCGAGAAGACGGCGGATTAAGGTTCCAACAGCGCCGGTGGCGCCAACGACGGCAACGGAATCGTACACGGCAGGACTTGCTCCATAGTTGTTGCGGGAAACGGTCAAGGAACACTCACGGAATTATGCTTCATACCGGGGAGATGACAAGGGATAGAGAAGCCGAAAACCGCCAGCCCTTCATGTTGCGCGACCCGCAAAATCGTCATAACCGACATAACCGTTTCGTTTTTCGTCATGTTTCGAGATTCCGGAGAAAAATAACTAATAAAAACTGGGGTAACTCTGGCCTCTTAAAGCGTATTGATTATACTCAGAGGGTATAGTTATTCGGATTATTCCGGTTCTAAGAGGTACAGCGGTCATGAAGACTTTAATCGACATCTTTGGATTCCTTCCCGTAGCACTGGCGGTAATACTGATGCAGATCGGCTTGCTGTGCGTGGTATTAGCCGGCAAGGCCCCTCGTGTGGGAAAATCCCTTCTGGCTCTCCCCGCGCTGCTGGTTATTCTTCTGTGCGCTATCGACTGCGAGGAGCCAAAGAACAATACCGCCGAGAAGGACTTTCGCTCGGTCTCGGTCAGCCACCCTCTTAAGCATGAGGTGATAAGGGAACCGGCACAGAAACAAGATGTGTTCCAAAACACCTCCAACGCCTCCGAGGGAAACAACACGGCGACCGTTCATCTTACCGGGAACACCACATTAGTCCCTGTTGCCGCCCCTCCGGCGGCGCTGGTTCCGCAGACCCGCACCGGTTCCCTAGTCCCGGTCGACTCGGCGCAAGGCGCCGACGGTGCCGTGCACAGTGCCGAGTATACCGGAAACGGCAGCGAAGGGACGGTTCGCCCCGCCGGCTTCCGCGCCTCGGTCCCCACCCCCTCGTCCACCGACCCTATCAACCTCAATGACGAGTCGGCCCGCTCGCTGATGGATCGTGTCTCGGCCGCGCGGCGCCATTGGATTGAGGAGACCCGCCCGGCGGTGGTTCATATCGAAGCGACCGTAATGAAGGAGACCACCGGCGGCAATCGACGTCCCTCGGTCGAGACCGGGGGCGGGGTGATCACCAAAACGGGCCGCGGCGAGTTCTTTGTGATCACCAATAATCACGTCGCCGGCAACGCGGTATCGACCGACGAGGTTCATATTGTCCTCCATGACCATCGAACCCTGCACCCGACGCAGATTCTCAGCTGCCCCGAATTCGATATCGCCCTGCTCCGCCTGGAAGAAAAGAACCTCGTCGCCGCCCCGATCGGCGACAGCGACACGGTGCGCATCATCGACCGCGTCTACGCGATCGGAAGTCCCTTTGGGCTGGAGGGGTCTATTTCAAGTGGTATCATCAGCGGCGTAAGCCGGCGCGCCCTCCCCCTGGGGAATAAAGACCAATTCCAAAACTTCCTCCAGACCGACGCGGCGATCAATCCAGGGAACTCCGGTGGTCCGCTCCTCAACGAGCACGGGCAGGTGATCGGCATCGTCACGATCATCGCCTCTAAAAGCGGCTCCAGCGAAGGGGTGGGGCTGGCGATCCCGATCAATCACGTTCGCCAACTGGCCGCGAGGCTGATTCGTGACGGGGCTTACAAGCGCCCGTTTATCGGACTGGACCTCGACCGACAGTTCGGCGCCGAGGCTAAGGCGGCATTGGGACTGCGGCGCGGGGCGATCGAAGGATCGACCGGCCAGTTCGCCGATCAGTTCGTCGGAACCCGAGTGCTGCGTGTCCGACCTGGTTCTCCCGCCGAGCAGGCCGGTGTTCAGGAGGGGGATATCATCATTGCCTGCAACGGCCAGATCGTTGAGGACGGCGACCATTTCAACCATATTATTGGGCTTTCGGCCGTTGACTCTATCGCCACGCTCGATATACTCAGAGGGAGCAAGCGTCTGAAGATTTCGCCCAAATTGACTACCGCCGGCTTGCCATAGTCGCAGCGTACACTATCGAGATATATCATCGAGCGCGAGAAGCGGCCAATCGCTTTGGGCAGTACAAAAATCCCCCTATCGGTTTTTGGTCTATGCCCTCAGCTATCGACTGTTATCTGTGCCTCCTGCGCCAGTCACTCGAAGCCTCTCGCTTCGCCAGCAACGACCCACGGACGCACCGATTGGTCTTTCTGGACTGCATGAGAAAAATCCTCGATTCCGACGCGTTGGCTCCCCCGCCGATCCTCGGTCGTGATATCCATCGAATCATCCGCCGGGTGACCGGCAATCCCGACCCCTACCTTGCCGAAAAACAGCGCGCTAACCGTTCTATGCTCGATCAGCTCGAAATGGCGCGCCAAAAGATCGCCTCTTCCGCCGACAGGTTCGATACCGCGGTTCGGCTGGCGATTACAGGCAATATTATCGACAACGCTTTGGGGACGGTAGCGCAAAAGACTATCGAACAGGCATTCGATAATGCCCTCTGCGGCCCGGTCAACGGTTCAACGGCGGCACTGCGCGACGCCGTCCAGGCCAGTGACCAAGTCTTTTATCTCACCGACAACGCCGGTGAAATCGTCTGCGACCGTCTTCTTATCGAACAAATCACCGAGCTGTTCGGCAAAAAAGTGATCGTCGCCGTCCGGGGAAAGCCGATCATCAACGACGCCACCTACGACGACGCCGTCACCGCGGGGCTGACCACGATGGAGAATGTCGAGGTGATCGACAACGGCAACGATGGGCTGGGGACGTTCCTCGAGGAATGTTCCGAGCCGTTCCTGCGCCATTTCACCGGCGACGGTCTGGTAATCTCCAAAGGGCTGGCCAACTACGAGACCCTGGTCGAAAATACCACCCGCTTCCAGCCGAAGAAAATCGCCTTCCTCTTTAAGTCGAAATGTCCATTTATCTCGCACTACGCGGGGACAACTCTAGGCGATATGGTCATTCGAATTCATCCTGAACAATAAAATAACTTTCCAAATTTGAAAAAGGAATGTTTTATGGATATCGCTCAAGGCGCCAACTTTCTGAAAAACTACGCTTCGACCGTCGCTTCTGACCTGATGCGGACCGATTTTCAGGCCCTCCAGCAAATCGCCGAGATGATCCTCGCCACCAAGAAGACCGGCAGCAGAATCTACATCGCCGGCAACGGCGGCAGCGCCGCCACCGCCTCGCATATGGCCAATGACCTCCTCAAAGGGGCCCGCCGTTTCGGCCGTGAGGGATTTCGTTCGATCTGCCTGTGTGACAGCACGCCGATCGTCACCTGCCTGGCGAATGACTTCTGCTACGACGATATCTACTCGATCATGCTTAAGACCTACGCCGACCCTGGGGATCTGTTTATCACCTTCAGCGGCAGCGGCAACTCGCCAAATGTCGTCAACGGCGCCCGTACCGCCAAAGAGATGGGGATGAAGGTAATCGAGTTCGGCGGACGCGACGGCGGGAAGCTCAAGCAGTACGCCGACGTGGCGCTCATCGCCCCGACCGACTCGATGGAACAGCTGGAAGATATGCACATGCTCTACGAGCATGCGCTCGTGTCGCTGCTGCAGCAGGTCCTTGATGACCAGTTCGATATCGAAGTTTTCCGGTATCCCGAGCGAGGTTTCCCCTTCAAAGCCGCGCTGTTCGACTTTGACGGGACGATCTCCCTCATTCGCCAGGGGTGGCAGGATGTGATGATCCCCTTTTTCATCGAGGTCCTCTGCCGGTGCCCGAACACAACCGCCGAGGAGGTCAAACCGCTCGTTCGCGAGTTCGTCGACACCCTCACCGGGAAGCAGACGATCTACCAGTGTATCCGCCTGGCCGAAGAGGTCAGCCACCGCGGCGGCACTGCCTTGGAACCGCTGGAATACAAGCGTCAGTACCATGATCTTCTCTCGGAGAAGATCAAAGATCGGATCGCCGACCTCAAATCGGGCCGCGCCAAGCCGGACGACTACATGGTCCCCGGCGCGCGGGAAATCCTCGAAAGACTCTCGCGGCGCGGTGTGCGCTTGTTTCTGGCCAGCGGAACCGACGAGCCGTTTATGCGCGAGGAGGCCGATCTGCTCGATGTCACCCGTTATTTTGACGGCGGCGTCTGGGGCGCGCAGGACGATTACAAGTCGTTCTCCAAGGCAATGGTCATCAAGCGGATGATCGAGGCCAACGGCCTGGGCGGCCGCGAGCTGATCGCCTTTGGTGACGGCTATGTCGAGATCGAGAATGTCAAAGAGGTCGGCGGCTATACCGTTGGCGTGGCAAGCAATGAGGCCGAGAAAAAGAGCGTCAATACCTGGAAACGCAATCGTCTTACCGCCGCCTGTGCCGATATCATCATCCCCGATTTCAGCGACGCCGAGCGCCTGATCCGATTCCTCGACCGATAAGGAATCTTTTAAGTCAGCCGCTGCCTTGTTTTTGAGAGGGTTTCCGGGGGGGCCTCCCCCCTGTGCCCCAAGGGTATTCCGGCTGCCGTCTGAAACCATTTTCATCCCAGCGTTTACCGTCCCCCCATGGCCGACTCCCCCACTTTTTTCAATCTCCCGGGTCCGTACCATGGCGATAACGCCTATTTCAAGATTCTCCCCGTCCCCTACGAGGGAACCGTCTGTTTCGAGCGCGGAACGGCCTTGGGCCCGGAACGTATCTGCGCCGTATCGGATCAGATGGAGTACATCGACGAAGAGTCACGCCGCGAGTTTTGGAGAAGAGGGATTCAGACCCTCCCTCCGGTAACCATCGGCGAGTCCTCCCTGGATGAGGCCCTTCCGGAAGAGGTGATGGCGCGGGTCGCCCGCGCCGCCGACGGACTTTTCAGTGAAGAGAGTTTCCCGATTATTTTGGGGGGAGAACACTCGATTACCGCCCCGGTCGTCCGCGCCGCGCGCAAGGTTTACCCCAATCTGAGCGTCCTTCAGTTCGACGCGCACAGTGACCTGCGCGACAGTTTCCCCCCCGGGGGGAAACACTCCCATGCCTCGGTAATGCGCCGCGTTCTGGAGATCACCCCCCATCTGGCGCAGGTGGGGATCCGCAGTTTCTGCGAGACCGACCTGGTCGAGTGTCCAGAACAGGTTCAGCGCTTTATTACCCCGGTGATGCTGGAAGAAAATTTTGACGATTCGCTCGCCAGGATTATTGATTTTCTTACCGATGTGGTCTATATTACCTTCGATATGGACGCCTTCGATCCGGCGATCGCCCCCGGTGTCGGAACCCCCGAACCGGGTGGGCTGACCTGGCGCCAGGTGATGAATATCCTTCGCCGCGTCTTTGCCGCCAAACGGGTCGTTGGAGCCGACATTGTCGAGACCATGCCGCTGGGGGGAAACTTTGTGACCACCGAGTTCCTCGCCGCCCGCCTGGCAGCCAAGATCATGAACTTTCAGTATCTGGCGCTTGAGAATTCAAAAAACTAGCCCGTTTTCCCACAAACTCCACTTAAGCAAGAGCATAGAGATGAAACGTACCATCGGTTTTTTCTGTGTGATGTTCCTCGCGCTGTCGGCTGCACTCTACTCTCAAGAGAACAGCGCCGAAACCAAAACGCTCAACGTTCTGACGATCGGCAACAGTTTCTCGATCTGCCTGGAAAAAGCGCTTCCGGACGCGGTGAAATCGGTGCCGGGGTGCGACATTCATCTCGAGTCGATCTATATCGGCGGCTGTTCCCTGGAACGCCATTGGAACAATATCGTCACGGAAGAGGCCAATCCCGCCGACCGCTACTTCGATGAGTTCACCTACAAAGAAAAACTCCAAAGCCGAGAGTGGGATTTCGTTTCGATTCAGCAAAGCAGCCCCAACAGCTGGCGGCCCGAGACTTACTTCCCCTTCGCTCAGCAGCTGCACGACTACGTCCATCAGTACGCGCCTAAGGCCGAAATCGTGTTCCAGCAGACCTGGTCGTATCGAGCCGATGACGATCGGATGAAAAAATGGGGGTTCTCCGGAAACGAGGACATGTTCCAAAAGGTTAAGTCATCCTACGCCGATGCCGCCGGAAAGCTCGGTATCCGTGTGATTCCCGTCGGTGAGGCAATCCAGCTGGCCCGTCAAACGCAGCCGGGCGGGTACGAGCAGCTCGACCGCTCGAAATGGACCTACCCCAATCTCCCCGACATGTCGCGCTACTTCTGCGGCAACCTGAAATGGAAAGACGAAAATACCCTGGAGGGAGACGCCTATCACCTCAATGAACGGGGCCGCTATCTGCAGGCGTGCGTTTGGTTCGCGTTCCTTTTCGACCGCCCCGCCACCGATATCACCTGGGTTCCCGAGGGGATCACTGCCGAGGATGCCGAGTTCATGCGCAAGACCGCGCAAGAGGTGATCGAACGGTATAAGAAATAGCGCATCCGAAAGATTGCCTCTAAAAAAAGCCCCCTTTTTCAAAAGGGGGCTTTTTTTGCGCCTGAAGAAGGGTTTTTAGAAAGTCTCAAGCGGCCGCCCCGGGGCGTAGCTCTGGGTCCAGGCGGCAAAGTTGTAGAGCCCCGATTCGGGACGAACCACCGGATCATTGTTTTCGTCCAGGCGATAAACGCGGGCACGGACGTAGAGATCGTCGGCCTTCAGCGTGTAGCTTCCCTCCCGTCCCTCGACCGATTCGAGGACCTTGCCGATTTCCGGCGAGTACGACTCGATCTGACGCGCGTGAAGTCCCTCCGCGGCCGCGACGTCGTATGGTTTGGGGGTCGGGTCGTAATCTTTCTTGGTCCCGATGAAATCGATCCGGTACTTCC
>CADBTE010000177.1 GCA_902797455.1 uncultured Planctomycetota bacterium
CGCCGGGAAAATTTCGCCGTCGTGGCCGACGAACATAATCCCCCGGCCGTCGGTGATCCCCAGCGGCGCGCGGCCGCCGGCGGAACGTCCGCTCATTGGGTCACCCCCCTGGCTGCGGACAAAGACCCTGTAGTGGGGGGCTTCGGTCGTTTTGACCGCGAATTTTACCCGGCCGGAGAGGGTGTAGAGGGTCCGGAAGACATCGATGTACTCCTCCGGCGAGATTCGTGTCTCCTCCGTCCCGCGGCCGACCGGAACCAGGAAGAATACCGACCACATCTTTACCGCCGGCGAGGTGAGCCGCTCGGCAATGGCGCGGACTAGGTGGTGATTTCTTCGTGTGATCGAGGTATTCACCTGAACGGGGAGTTCGAGCTCTTCGGCGAAGCGGAGTATTTCCATCGCCCGGTCGAAACTTCCTGAGAAACCCCGGAAGCTGTCGTGCACCTCCGGTCCCGGTCCGTCGATCGACAGCCCCAGGGCGCTGACACCCGCCTCTTTGGCCCGGCGCAGCGCGTCAAACGTGGCCAGCGGCGTGGCGCTGGGGGTCAGCGCGCTGCGGATCCCCAGCGATGTGGCATGGGCGATCAACTCGAAAAGATCGGCACGCTTAAGCGGATCTCCCCCGGTGAAGCAGATCGTCGGCCTGCGCTCGAACCGCGCCGCCTGCGCGATCAGCGCCATCGCCTCCTGGTGTGACAGCTCCCCCGGCGCGGCGCTCTCCTGCGCCGAGGCGCGGCAGTGCTTGCAGACCAGATCGCAGGCCCGCGTCACCTCGTAGTAAAACATCAAGGGGCTGCGCGGGAAATCCTCGGCGGTGTACGGTTGACTGTGAAGCATAGATGGCTTTCTCCCTTGAGCTATTTTAATTCGACTCATTGGGCAAAAAAAGCCCCGCGTTAGAGCGGGGCTTTTAAATTTCACGACCGGCGCGAAAGAATCGCTTCTTACGCCTCTTTCACCTTCGCCACCACCGCGTCGAACGCGGCCGGATCGGCCACGGCCATCTCGGCCAGCATACGGCGGTCGATCTCGATATTGGCCTTGTTCAGACCGGCGATGAACGTGCTGTAACGCAGACCGCGCATACGGCAGGCCGCGCTGATGCGGACGATCCAAAGGCGGCGGAAATCACGCTTCCGAACACGGCGGTCACGGGTGGCGAACGCCTCCGCGCGAATGACGGTCTCTTTTACGGTACGCAGAAGCTTACTGCGGCCTCCGCGGAACCCTTTTGCCCGCTTGAACCAACGACGCTTCGACTGACGTCGAGCGGAACCTCGGCTAACTCTCATCTCTTCTTACCCTTTTGGTGGTGAACATTTTTCGGAGACCCAGGCCCCATCCCGCGGAATGAACCGGGGGACGGCGTTGCTTGCCCGCTCCGTAACCATCTGAAATGCCATTTTTTTGAGCGGCTCCCGCGCGAAATATCTTCACGCCGGGATAACGTGCCGCTCCTTTTACCGGGCCGCGTGCCCCAAAGCGCGGAGAACACGCTTCGCTTCACAATCGGCAGCGTCAACGGTACCGCGAAGCTTGCGGACGCGCTTGCTGGTCATACGCCAAGCCAAATGGCTCGTTCCCGCGTGACGGTGCTTGACCTTGCCGGTACCCGTCACCCGAAAACGCTTGGCGATCCCTTTGTGGGTCTTCATCTTCGGCATAATGCACCTTCCTGCAGCTAAAAACCTTGTGTATACAACACGTATACAGCACAACTTTTGGGTTTCCCCAAGACCGACTGCCCCCCAGTGAGTCGAAAGGCAAAGCCCTTCTCACACACCTACAGAGGATAAACGGTCTGGGGAATTCTATCACCCAGAGCCCTTTGTTCCAGGGGGGGCTCCTTCATTTTAAGGGACAAGATCGACGTGGCGAATCGCCCGGCGCTCCCAGGTATAGAGAATATGGACGTGTCCGTCGGCGCTTTGAATGACCGACGGATAGGAGTATTCCCCACTGTCGTGGCGCTCAAGGTTGACCAGTTCGCTCCAATGCTCCCCGTCGGTACTGGTGGCTGTCGTCAGGATTGCCCGTCCCCCGGTGGAGCTGTTCGTCGGATTGTAGACCAAAAACTGGCGGCCGTCCGAAAGCGAAACCGCGTCGATCCCGCTGCACGGATTCGGCAGATCGGTCGGCAGCATCTTTCCCCAGCTCTTCCCTCCGTCCTCCGACCAGAATTGCCAGATCTTCCCGGTTCTGCCGTTGTCGGTGCGGCACAGCATCTGTATCCGTCCGTCGGCGTAGGTGAGGATCGTCGGCTGGATCGCTTCCCCTTCCTCCCGGGTGTGAAGCGCGGCGCTTCTCGACCAGGTCTTGCCAAAGCCGGGGGTCGTCTCGACATGGACCCGCCAGAATCCATTCTCCATACTGCTGCCGGCCAGAAGCGACCCGTCGGCAAGCTGAACCGGTTTGTTTTTGACCGGGCCGACGAAAAATTCCGGAAGCCGCTGTTTCTCTCCCCAGGTTTTCCCATCGTCACGCGAGACAAGCATCTCACCTCGCCACCAGTCAATATCGCGCCCAACTTTATAGAAGAGAACCAGAGGACCATCCCGCCACTGGAAGAGAACCGGGTTCCAGCAGGGGACCTGTTCCCCGTTCTCTTCTCCGGCCGCCACACAGATTGGCGTGGACCAGCCGCTGTCTTTGTCCGAGCCGCGGTCCTGCTTTTCGCGTCTCGACAGCCAGATGCAGACATCGTCTTTACCCTCGGCGCTGCCGCCGAACCAGGCGGCGATCAAGGTCCCCTCGGGGGTTTCGACAATGGTCGACGCGTGACATGACGGCGTCGGGCCGCCGTCCAGCGGGTAAATGAACTCGCTTTGAACAATCTCAGCCGCGGACACGGTCACACTGAACAAAGCCGCGAGCGCCGAAAAGATCACAAACTTGACACGAATGGAGTTTTGGGTCATCGGTGATGTTCTCCGTGGTTAAAAATGGGTGAAAAATCGGTGGAATCGAACAATACTCTCGTTCTTAAGAATCAGTGCGGAATATTTAAACCTCGTCTTCTCCCCAGCGGGCGGTGATCTCGGTATCGACCTTCAGCGGAACCGACAGCGGCTGACCGAGTTCCATTTCCCTCTGAACCATCTCCGCCAGGCGGGGGGCCTCTTGTGCGGTTGTTTCCAGAATCAGCTCATCGTGGATCTGGAGCAAAAGGCGGCCGTTGTAACTTCCTTCGTCAAAGAGAGTCGGCTGCCTGCCTTCGGAACCGGAGCTCTTAAGCCGGCGCTCGACATTGATCATCGCCAGCTTCATGATATCGGCGGCCGATCCTTGAATGACGGTATTGATCGCCGTGCGCTCGGCCATATTCAGCTGACCGTCCCCCCGCGCGCCCCGCACCCCCTCGATGTACCGCCGTCGGCCGAGAATCGTCTCGACGAAACCGTGACGCCGGCACCGATCCAGAACGCTGTCCAAAAACGTCCGAATACCCGGGTAGGTGGCGAAAAACTTTCGGATATACTCCCCCGCCTCTGCCCGAGAGACCGTTTTGAGCACCTTCGCCAGGCCGAACGCCGATTGGCCGTAGATCAAACCGAAGTTGACCGTTTTGGCGATGCGCCGCTGCTCGGATCGTACCTCGCCGATAGGGATACCGAACAGCTCACTGGCGACGTGGGCGTGAATATCCAAGTCGTTGTCGAACGCCTCTTTCAGTCTCTTGTCTCCCGAGAAGTGCGTTAGGACCCGCAGCTCGATCTGGCTGTAGTCGCACGAGATGAGCCGATCGAAACCTAGGGTTGGGTCGGGTATGAATCCGGCGCGGATCTTCTTTCCCTCCTCGCTTCGGACCGGGATATTCTGGAGGTTCGGATCACTGGAACTCAATCGTCCGGTCGCCGTCACCACCTGATTGAACGAGGCGTGGATGCGCCCGGTCTTTGGGTGAACCAGTTCGGGGATCGGATCGACATAGGTCCCCTTAAGCTTGGCCACGCCGCGATGCTCGATCAATTTTTCGGGAAGCGGGTGATAGAGGGCCAGTTGTTCGAGAACCTCGATGTCGGTGCTCTTTCCGGTCTTGGTCTTTTTCTGAACCGGGAGTTTCAGGTCATCGAACAGCAGTCTCTGCAGCTGCTGGGGCGAGTTGATATTGAACGTCTGAGCGAAGTTCGGATCGGGATCGGCCTGGCTCGCCATCAGCCGGATACTCTCCTCGATCGCCTCCAGCTGGGCGGCGAACTGGCTGCCCAGCTCGCGAAAATGCTCCGGGTCGATTCTGATTCCGTTGGTCTCCATCGTGCAAAGAACATCGATCAGCGGAATCTCCACTTCCCGCAGCAGCCGCTCCAGAGCGGGTATCTTTTTCAGCTCGGTGAGCAGCAGAGGATAGAGACGCCATGGAACCAGGGCATCCTCTCCCGCGTA
>CADBTE010000178.1 GCA_902797455.1 uncultured Planctomycetota bacterium
ATGATTTCGCAGCTGTTTATCAACCGTCCCAAGCTGGCGATCGTTATTTCGCTCGTTCTTATGCTTGCCGGAGCGATCGCGATTCCGAACCTCCCTGTCGCCGAGTATCCCGAGATCTCCCCGCCGCAGGTGACGGTCTCCACCGTCTACACCGGAGCGAGCGCCGAGGTGATCGCCGATACGGTCGCCGCCCCGATCGAAGCGGAAATCAACGGCTTGGAGCACCTTCTCTATTATTCCTCGAACAGTACGAACAGCGGTACCTACCAGCTCTCGATTGTCTTCGAGTACGGCACGAACTCCGATATGGCGCAGGTCAACGTCCAAAACGCCGTGAAGCGCGCCGAGCCGGTTCTTCCGACGGAAGTGACCACCATTGGTATTCAGGTTCAGAAACGTTCGAATGATATTCTCGGCATGGTCGCCTTTTTGGCCGACCCCGAAAAGGTCGATATTCTGGACCTGAGCAACTATGTGAAGACCAACATCAAAGACGAAATCTCTCGTGTCCCCGGCATCAGTACGGCGCAGGTCTTCACGATGAACGACTACTCGATGCGTATCTGGCTCGATCCGATGCGTCTGTCGGCAATGGGGATGTCTGTCCAAGAGGTGATGGCCGCTATCCGGGGGCAGAATGTCCAGGCGGCGGCCGGTTCGGTCGGCATGGAGGGGAGCAGCGACTTCCTGGAACTGAAGATCAACGTCAAAGGGCGTCTGAAGACCCCCGAGGAGTTCGAGAATATCGTCGTGCGGTCCGACGGGCACGGGAATGTCGTTAAAATCTCCGATATCGCCCGTGTCGAGCTTGGCTCGGAGTACTACAACGGGGCCGGTTATATCAACGGCCAGCGCTGTGTTCCGGTCGCTGTCTTCCGTTACGACGAGGCGAACGCGCTGGAGACGATGAACGGTCTAAAGTCGCGGCTGGAGGAACTCTCCAAGCGTTTCCCCGAGGGTTACTCCTATGTCATCGGTTATGACCCGACCGAGTTCATCAAAATCTCGATCAAAGAGATTGTCCGCACGATCATCGAGGCGCTCATCCTGGTGATCGCGATCACCTATCTCTTCCTCCAGGATTGGCGCGCGACGCTGATTCCGTCGATCGCCATCCCGGTGTCTCTGATCGGAACCTTCCCGTTCCTCTGGGCGTTTGGGTTCAGCATTAACATTCTGACTATGTTCGGCTTGATCCTGGTGATCGGCTCCCTGGTCGATGACGCGATCGTGGTGGTCGAGAACGTCATGACGCATATCGAGGAGGGGATGACGCCGCGGGAGGCGACTATCCTCGGGATGAGGCAGATCACCGGCGCGGTGATCGCCACCACGCTGGTGACCTTGGCCATTTATGTCCCGGTCTGTTTCTACGGCGGCATGGTCGGCCAAATCTACCTGCAATTCGGCGCGACGATGTGTATCGCGCTGGTGATTTCGACGGTCAACGCCCTGACGCTCTCCCCGGCGCTGTGCGCGATGATCCTTCGCCCGGCCCGCAAAAAGAAGCGTCTGCTCTTTGTCCCGTTCAACGCCGGCCTCAATGCCACCCGAAAACTTTATGTCTCTATGGCCGGGGTTTTGGTCCGCCGTTCCCTGCTGACGGTCATTCTTTTCGCGCTGGTCTTTCTGGCGGACGGCTTTCTCTTCAAGACGATGCCTACCTCGTTCCTCCCCGACGAAGACAAAGGGGCGATTTTGTGCAGTATCGAGCTTCCTCCGGGGGCGGCTCTGGCACGCACGTCCGAGGTGATGGATACCTTTGAACAGAAGATGCTCGCCATTCCCGGCGTCGAGACGGTCCTGCGTGTGTCCGGTTACAGCTTTGTCGCCGGCCAGGGAGAAAACCTAGGTCTCGGCGTGGTGAAGCTTTCGACCTGGGATAAGCGAAAGACCCCCGAGCTTCAGATCGGCGCGATTTTGCAAAAAGCCCAGGAGGCATGCAATGATATCCCCGAGGCGAAGGTGATGTGTTTCGCTCCTCCGGCGATCCCCGGGCTGGGCATGGCGAGTATCTCGGGGGTTATCTGCGCCAACGGTGAGGTCTCCCCCGCGGAGCTTTCGGCCGAGGCGAAGAAATTCACCGGGAAGATCCAGACCGACAAGGCGATCTTCCCCGAGACCTACTACGCGTTCTCCAGTTACAACGCCGAGAACCAGCAGCTCGAGCTGGAGATCGACCGTGACCGCGCCGAGATGCTCAACGTCCCTGTCAACCGAATCTTTACCGGCCTGCAGAGCAAACTCGCCTCATACTACGTCAACGACTTCAACCTTCTGGGATACACCTTTAAGGTGAAGATTCAATCGCAGGAAGATGACCGCGGCTCGATCGACGACATCACGAACATCTACTTCCCCAACAACGACGGCGAGATGGTCCCGTTCAGCGCTTTGGCGAAGGTCACCTATACCGTCGGTCCCCGTATTATCCAGCGATTCAACCAGCTCAGCAGCGCCGACTTCACCGTCCAGTGCGCCCCGGGGACGAGTACCGGAGACTTCATGAAGCGCATGGAGGAGATCGAGCTGCCGCGCTCGATGCACATCGAGTGGAAGGATATGAGTTACCAAGAGCGGAAGAACCAGGGGAAGATCGGTATTCTTTTGGGGGCGGCGCTGATTTTCGCCTACCTCTTCCTGGTGGCTCAGTACGAAAGCTGGACGATTCCGATTTCGGTCGTTCTTTCGGTGGCCGTCGCGATGCTGGGAGCCATGGCGGGGCTGCTCCTGTTCACGATGTTCGGCGAGACCCTTTCGATGTTCAAATGGACGGGCGTGTCCTCCGTCCTCGATCAGTTCAAGATAGTGATCGGAATGACCATGATGAAAACGCCGCTGTCGATCTACTCGCAGCTGGGGTTGATTATGCTTATCGGTTTGGCGGCCAAGAACGCGATCTTGATGGTCGAGTTCTCGAAGGTCGAGCGGGAATCGGGCAAGAGCGTCAACGACGCGGCTCTTTCCGGCGCCGGCCAGCGTTACCGCGCCGTTTTGATGACAGCCCTTTCGTTCATCTTTGGTGTCCTCCCGCTGGTACTGGCCACCGGCGCCGGCGCCGGCAGCCGCGTGGCGATCGGCCGAACGACGTTCTGCGGGATGTGCTTGGCCACAACCGTCGGTATCCTCTTTGTTCCGGCGCTCTACGCGGTGATTCAGAAGAACCGTGAGTTCTGGGCCGGCCTGTTCGCGAAGCGGGAGAAAAAGCGGATCGAAGAGGACTCTTAAAAGACGGGCGCACGGATGTCGGTATTCCTCTGTGACGCCGATTCCTGCCGGGGCGAGACGCTGCTGACGGTTCTTCGCCGCCTCGGCTTTTTTATCGACAGCGGCTGCGCGGCCTGCGGCCGCTGCGGCCGCTGCCGGGTCGAAGCCGCGCCGCTGTGCGCCCCCGACCGGTTCGAGTCGGTCTTGGCCTGCGCCGCGGTCATCGATCGTGATCTGATCGTCCGCGTCCCCGATCCGCCGCGCGCCGGCGCGGCGAGTGATGAATCCCGCCCCGCCGTGGAATGTCTCGTCCCTCCCCGGCGCGGCGGGCGATTCGCCGCGGCGGTCGATCTTGGGACCACAACTTTAGCCGCCGCGCTGATCGATATCGACACCGGAGAGGTTCTCGCCCGTGCCGGTTGCCGCAACCCGCAGCGCCGACTCGGTGCCGATCTTCTTTCCCGTCTCCAGGCGGCCGGCACTCCGGGAGGGTTGTTTCTTTTGCGCCGAACCCTTCTCGATGCCGTCGGCTCGCTTCTTGCCGGCCTGGCGGCCCAGCTCCCCCCGAACGCCGCGATTGAGCGTGTGGCGGCGGCGGGGAACAGCGTGATGTCCTTGATCTTTCACGGTCTGGATCCCTCGCCGATGGGGCATCTTCCCTTTGAGCCCCCGCTGTACGAGTTTCCGACGCTTACCGCCGGCCAGCTGCGATGGCCGCTGCCTCTCGAGACGGCCGTAATGACGCTGCCGATTCTTTCCCGATTCGTCGGCGGTGACATCACCGCGGGGCTGCTGTTTTTGCGCCAGAAAGGGGGTCTCGATTCCTCCGAGCCGATTCTCCTCATGGATTTGGGGACCAACGGCGAGATTATCCTCGCTCACAACGGTCGGTTTTTGGCCGCGTCGACCGCCGCCGGCCCGGTTTTTGAAGGGGGGCATATCCGCTGCGGTTCCATGGCGGTCCCCGGCGCCGTCGATCGGGTCGACTTCGCCGCCCGCCCCCCCTTTCACACGATTGGGGATGCTTCCCCCGTCGGGCTTTGCGGTTCGGGGGTGTTCGACATTGTCGCGGAGCTGCTGCGCGTCGGGGTTCTGCTGCCCAGCGGCCGTTTTATTTCCCCGAGCGCCGATCTTCCTCTTCCGAGCTCGGCTCGTCTGGAGATGATCGACGGCCAAAGAACCTTTTTTCTGGGTGATTCTCCCGGCCGGCCGGGGGCTGTTTTCGTGACCCAGGGGGATATTCGCCAGTTCCAGCTGGCGATCGGCGCGATGAAAGCCGGCGTGGAGATTCTCCTGCGCCGCGCGGGTTTAGAGGTCGATGATCTGGCCCATCTTTATGTGGCGGGTGCCCTGGGGGCTCATTTAAGCTGTTCTTCGGCCCGCCGCGTCGGGCTTTTTCCGGGGGCGCTGGGCGATGAGCGTGTGAGCTATCTGGGCAATTCCTCTTTGAAAGGCGCGGCGCTGGCGGCCCGCTCCCCCGAACTGGGGACGCTCGCCTCCGGACTGCGCCGAGCCACGGAAACGGTTGACCTGGCCGGTCACCCTGAATTTAAGGCGCGGTTTGTCCGTGCGATGCGGTTTTAGGAATTAACCTCTCTGCCTTGTTGGTTTTACGGCTGGGGGTATAATGCCGCCTAGAGTTTTTTCTTACTTGAAAGGGTTGCTCTATGACCGATCCGTCCGAGGGGAAACGCCCGCTTCACTTTATCCAGCAGATCATAGCCGACGATAACGCCAGCGGAAAATTTCAGCAGAAGGTTCACACCCGCTTTCCCCCCGAGCCGAACGGTTATCTCCACATAGGGCACGCGAAGTCGATCTGCCTCAACTACGCGATGGCCCAAGAGAACAACGGGCTCTTCAACCTTCGTTTTGACGACACCAACCCGGCCAAAGAAGAGACCGAGTACGTCGAGTCCATCAAGAAAGATGTCGCCTGGCTGGGAGCCAAGTGGGACGACCGTCTCTTCTTCGCCTCGAGTTACTTCCAGCAGATGTACCAGTGGGCGCTTCAGCTGATCCGTCAGGGAGACGCCTATGTCTGCGATATGTCGCAGGAAGAGGTCCGCGCCGCCCGCGGCACCCCGACCGAACCGGGGACCGAGTCCCCCTGGCGAAATCGGTCGGTGGAGGAGAACCTTGATCTGTTCGAGCGGATGAAAAACGGCGAATTCCCCGACGGCTCCAAGACCCTTCGGGCGAAGATCGACATGGCCTCGCCGAACTTTAACCTCCGCGATCCGGTTATGTACCGAATCCTCCATGCCGAGCACCACCGCACCGGCACCCAATGGTGCATCTACCCGATGTACGACTGGGCTCACGGTCTGGAAGACTCCATCGAGGGGATCACCCACTCTATCTGCACCCTGGAGTTCGAGCATCACCGTCCCCTTTACGATTGGTTCCTCGACCGGCTTGGCATCTACCACCCCCAGCAGATTGAGTTTGCCCGTTTGAATCTCACCTATACGGTGATGAGCAAGCGCAAGCTGCTGGAGCTGGTCAAAGGCAATTATGTCAGCGGCTGGGATGACCCCCGCATGCCGACCATCTGCGGCTACCGCCGCCGAGGTTACACTCCGCAGTCGATCCGGAACTTCTGCAAGACGATCGGCGTGGCGAAATTCAACAGCACCATCGATATGACGGTGCTTGAAAATTCGATCCGCGAAGACCTCAACAAGACGGCTCAGCGCCGTATGGCGGTGCTTCGCCCGATCAAGCTGATCATCGACAACTACCCGGAAGGGCAGGTCGAGCAGCTTACCGCGGTGAACAATCCCGAGGATGAGGCCGACGGCACCCGTCTTGTCCCGTTTGCCCGTGAGCTTTGGATCGAGCGGGAGGACTTCCTGGAAGACGCCCCCAAGAAGTATTTCCGTCTGACCCCGGGGCAGGAAGTTCGTCTGCGCTGGGCGTATCTGGTGACCTGTACCGGCTGCGTTAAAGACGCCTCCGGTGAAGTGATCGAGGTTCACGGAACGTATGACCCCGCCACCCGCGGCGGTGACGCTCCCGACGGACGAAAGGTTCGCGGAACCATCCATTGGGTCGCCGCCCCGACGGCGGTCGACGCCGAGATTCGTCTCTACGACCGGCTCTTCTCGGTCGAGAACCCGGACGACGCCGCCAATCCTCTCGACTACAAAGAGTACCTCAATCCCAATTCTTTGGAGGTCCTCCGCGGCGCGAAACTCGAGCCGGTTTTGAGGCAGGAAGCGACCGCCGGCGAGACTCGATATCAGTTCGAGAGAATCGGCTATTTCTACCCCGACCAGTGCTCCACCCCCGACTGTCCGGTCTTCAACCGGGTGGTATCGCTGCGCGATACCTGGGCGAAATTGGCCGCCAAGTCGTAGATCCCGGTGGTTCGCGCCGTTTTTTCATTGGACGAAAAACATCAACCATCATTCCAGAAAAACGAACGATGAAAACCAACGAAATTCGCGAAAAGTATCTTTCCTTTTTCGAGACGAAGGGATGCGTCAGACGGCCGAGCGATGTGCTGGTGCCGCGTTGGGATCCTTCGGTTCTTTTCACCCCGGCCGGGATGAACCAGTTCAAAGATCACTTTCTCGGCCGCTGCAAGCTCGATTTCACCCGCGCGACGACCTGTCAGAAGTGCCTTCGCACCGGCGATATCGACAATGTCGGCCGCACAGCGTATCACCACACCTTTTTCGAGATGCTGGGGAACTTCAGCTTCGGTGATTATTTCAAGCGCGAGGCGATTCACTGGGCGTGGGAATTCCTGACCGAAAAAAAGTGGCTGGGGCTGGATCCCGCCTCGCTGTCGGCGACCGTCTTCCTCGATGACCAGGAGGCCGCCGATATTTGGACCAACGAGATTGGTCTGCCGAAAGACCGTCTCCAGTTTCTCGATGAGGACGAGAACTTCTGGCCGGCCAGCGCCCCGAGCCAGGGGCCCGACGGTGTCTGCGGTCCCTGCAGTGAGATCTACTACCACACTCCGCTCGGCGAGGTGGAAATCTGGAACTTGGTCTTCACCCAGTTCAATCGCGTCGGAGATCCGCC
>CADBTE010000179.1 GCA_902797455.1 uncultured Planctomycetota bacterium
AGCGCTTTCCCAGCTTAAGACGGTTGTTAGCTTAAAACGATATGGATATCGACGTTCTATTTCGACAAGCGCTCTCATCGGAGATTGAAAAACGACCGTTCGAACGGTGGTTTTCTGGTGTTCGTTTCGCTCAAGATGAAGACACGCTGCGTGTCATCTCTCCCGAAAAGCATAAACTCGAGTGGATCAAAACGAACTATTTGTCCAAGATACGCCAGGCATGTCAGTCGATCTTCGAAAAGCCTTATACCGTTAAGTTAGAGCAAGAACCGGCTCCCGTTTCCGGATCGCTCTTTGGCACGGAACACACCGATACCGACACGGACGATGCTGTCGTCACAGGAATCGAGCTGAGTCGTGATTCGATCCGCTTGGTTAGCCGCACGGGTGACGCGCCGCTTAAGCCGGCCAAGCCGAGGAAGCGCGCTGCCTCGCCTTTGCCCAACTGGGGATCGCTCGAGAGTTTTGTCGTCGGTCACTCCAACCAAATAGCCCGCAGCATGATTGACCTGGTGAACAGTGCCCCGGGCGAGAGATTCAACCCGCTCTTTATCTCGGGACCGACCAGCGTTGGCAAGACGCACCTCCTCGAGGGAGTCTATACTTCCTTCCGCGCGCGGAACAGCCGTCGAGTGCCGCTGTTTATGTCGAGTGATCAGTTCACCGCCTTCTTTACCCAGTCGGTTCTCCCGGGGGGAGATCGTCGGTCGTTCCTGGACCGTTTTAAAAACATCTCCCTCTTTGTTCTCGACGACATCCATTTCCTGGACGGGAAGCTCAAGACGCAGTATGAGCTCATCGCGCTGATGGATCAGCTCAGCCGTCGCGGCGTCCAGATGATCTTCAGCGCCGATCGCCCCATCAGCGAGCTGACCGGTTTTCAAAGTTCTTTGGTCTCCCGCCTCGAGGGGGGGGCCGTCTGCGCGATCCAACCGGCCGAGCGTGAAATCCTTCTGGAGATATTCAAGCGCGCCTGCGCTCGGATCCGTCTCCCCATCAGCGACGAGGTCGCTCGCGTGGTGATTTCCCGCTATGTCTCCCACGCCCGCCAGCTCTTTGGCATCGCCAATGTGCTGTGCGCCCGTTATATGACCGGTGGACAGCCGATCACGGTCGATACGGTCGAAGAGGTTCTCGGACCGTTCGGAACCAAAAAGAGGATCGTCCGTTTGGAAGATATCGAAAAGGTTGTTGCCGAGATGTTCGAGATCAAACCGTCGTCGCTGCGAGGCAAGTCGCGTGCCCGCGACTGCAGTTATCCTCGAATGCTGGCGATGTGGCTGGCTCGAAAGCACACCAGAAGTGCCCTTTCCGAAATCGGTCGTTTCTTCGGCAACCGCAGTCACAGTACGGTTCTCTCGGCGCAGAAGCGGGTCGATCAATGGCTCAGCCAGGCCGACAGCCGCGCCGGTGCTGATCAAACACGGTATCAGACCATCGAGAATCTCCGCCGTCTGGAGCGGGTCCTTCTCGGTTAGAACGATTCGGCGCGCGATATTTCGTCCCGCCGCGGCGCCCTTCTTCTCTTGATCTGTTTTGGCTTTCGTTTCGTTTTCTCGTTAGAAACAAAAGGCGGCGAATTGTCTTTTACGCTAACTTCCCACAAAAAAAGCCCCCTTAGAAAGGGGGCTTTTTTAACGAACGCGCTTTTCGCAACCGGGGGAGAAAGAACCTAGTTCTTCATCATCTCGGCCAGGGCGCTGTAGTACTCGAACCGCTTCTGGATATTCTCCTGAGCCACTTCCTCGAACTTCTGCGCCTTCTCCGGGTTGTTGCGGAACAGCTGGTTGAACCGGTTCTGCTTGGTTTCGAAATCCTTGAGCGAACCTTCGGGGGCCTTGCTGGCCAGAACGAACGGCTTCTCCAGGCGCGGGTCATAGGACCACAGCGGCCAGTAACCGCACTTAACGGCTTCCTTCTGGAGTTCCATACCGGTCTTCATGTCGATCCCCTGAGCGATGCAGTGCGAGTAGGCGATGATCAAAGACGGACCGCGGTACGATTCGGCGGCGACCAGGGTCTTGATCGCGTGGGCCGGGTTGGCGCCCAGCGAGATCTGACCGACGAAGCAGGTGCCGTAAGAGGCGGCCATCATGCCGAGGTCCTTCTTGCCGGTCGGCTTGCCGCTTGCGGCGAACTTGGCGACGGCACCCAGCGGGGTCGATTTCGAGGCCTGACCGCCGGTGTTGGAGTAAACCTCGGTATCGAGGACGAGGATGTTCACATCTCGGTCCGAAGCGACCACGTGATCGAGCCCGCCGTAACCAATGTCGTAAGCCCAGCCGTCGCCGCCGATGATCCAGTTGCTGCGGCGCACGAGGTAATCGGCCGACATCTCGAGGAGCTTGGCCTTATCACATCCGCACTGGCAGCCGGCGACCTTGGCTTTGAGCTCAGCCACCCACTTGCGCTGCTGCTTGATCTGGTCTTCGGTCTCTTGCTTGTTCCCCAGGAGGTTCTCGACCAGCTCGGCACCGATCTTATCTTTCGCCTCGGCAAGAAGCTCACGGACGAACTGATTTTGCTGATCGACGCCCAGGCGCATCCCCATACCGAACTCGGCCGCGTCTTCGAACAGCGAGTTCGACCATGACGGACCATACCCCTCGGCGTTGGTGGTATACGGGGTGCTCGGGAGGTTGCCGCCATAGATCGAGGAGCAGCCGGTCGCGTTGGCGATGAGCATCCGGTCGCCGAACAGCTGGGTGATGAGCTTCACGTACGGGGTCTCGCCGCAGCCGGCGCAGGCGCCGGAGAATTCGAACAGCGGCAGCAAGAGCTGCGAACCCTTGAGGGTATCGACCTTGACCTTCGTGCGGTCGAAGTCCGGAATCGTGAGGAAGTACTCCCAGTTCGCTTTCTCGGCTTCGAGATTGGCGATCTTGTCCTGCATGTTGATCGCCTTCTTCCCCTCTTCGGTCTTGCTCTTGACCGGGCAGACATAGACACACATACCGCAGCCGGTGCAGTCTTCCGGAGCGATCTGGACGCGCGCCTTCATCCCCTTGAACTCACCCTTGGCGTCGGCGACAGCGAAGGTCTCGGGAGCGCCTTCGGCGGCGTCGAAGACCTTCAGACGAATCGCGGCGTGCGGGCAAACCAGCGAGCACTGACCGCACTGGATGCAGAGGTCTTTGTCCCAGATCGGGATATCGATCGCGACGGAGCGCTTTTCGTACTTGGTGGTTCCGGTCGGGAAAGTCCCGTCGGCGGCCTCGGTAAAGGCGCTGACCGGCAGCGAATCACCGCGCGAGGACATGATCTCGCCGAGGGTATTCTTGACGAACGCCGGAGCGGAAGGATCGATCCCATCGATACGATGGAAGGTCGAATCGGCGGCGGCCGGAACGGTGACTTCCTCTAAGGCGGCGAGCGAAGCGTCGACGGCGGCGTAGTTCTTCTGAACGACGGCGTCCCCCTTCTTGCCGTAGGTTTTCTTGATGTCGGCCTTGATCCGCTCAATCGCCTCATCCTCGGGCATGAAGCCGGCGAGCTTGAAGAAGCACGTCTGCATCACGGTATTGATACGACCGCCCATACCGGCGGCTTTTGCCACCTTGACGGCGTCGACGACGTAGAACTTGAGCTTCTTTTCGATGATCTCCTTCTGGAGCTCGACCGGCAGGTGTCCCCAGACCTCATCGGCCTTGTAGGGAGAGTTGAGGAGGAATGTTCCGCCGTCAACGATGGTCGCGAGAAGATCAACACGCTCGGTGAA
>CADBTE010000180.1 GCA_902797455.1 uncultured Planctomycetota bacterium
CGACCGGAACCATGCTCGTCGGCAGCGGCGCGGAGTTTGCCTGTTCCCCCTCTTGGGCGGTTAAGGCGCCCGCGCAGGCGAAGATAAATCCGAGGGCCAGCGGCAGCGCCCAAATTCTTTTTAATATTTTCATCGTTTCTCCTTTTGTGGAAATTAGTCTCGGTGATTAAAGATCGACGGCTTTCTCCCCCTCGGGTTGTTTCACTCGGCGATCGGAAAACAGGTCAGCCGCAGATTGGTCGCTCCGTACGGGACCAGTTCGATCTGTTCGACCTCAGCCCCCTCGTCGGGACGGACCGGATTGCCGTAGGGAAGAGGGGTGACGTGAATCGCGTTCGACTCGAAAGGCCAGGCGTATTTCTGCGTCCGAATCATCGGGACCGAAAGGGTAAGCGGCGGATTCTCCCAAGGATAGCCGTCGGCGGTGTCCTTGTGATTGACCGTGATCGCCCCCGGGGCCAGCGCCTCCTTCACCAAAGAGTAGAAGACCGGACGGCTGGTCGCGTTCCACCACGACCACCCTTCCGGCAGCGGCGTCAGGGGGCTCCCCGCGATGGGGGTCCACTCGGTCGGCTGGGCCAGCGAGAAGACAAGCGGCCCGTACTCGACGACCCGAAGCGGTTCTTTCTGGAAATAAATATCTTCCGTCTCGACGACGCGGGGGGTATCGGTGAAAACAATCTCCAGCCGTTCCCCCTCCTCCCACGGACCGGGGACGCGAAGCCACTGATCTTCGGCGGCGATTTCGACCGCGCGCGCCCGGCCGCCGCAGGAACGTTTCACCGTGAAGGAATCGGCCCACTGGGGAATACGCAAAACAAGCGCCCCCGGCCAATCGTCGCCGGCCCGGACGGTGAAGGTCACTTTGCCGTCGAACGGATAGTTCGTCTCTTCCTCGACGGCGATCTCCCGCCCGCCGCCGTCGGTCCATTTCATTTGGCAGGGGCCGTAAACCGGAAACGCGAAGTTCCCCTCCCGATCGCGCAGAACCATCGACCGGATATATTCCGGAATCAGCCGAACCGACTGAGCCGGACAGCAGGCGACATGGAAGTTCGGGGCGTAGCAGCCGTAGTCGGCCCACTGGAACGCGTCGGAGGTGATCGTCGCCTGAAACTGATTCGGCATCGAATCGTAAACCATCGCCCGCTCATCTTTTTTGCGGGCCCCCTGGGCGGCGTTGAAAAACATCTTCTCGACCCAGTCGCCGTACTTCGCCTCGCCGGTGATCGCCAGCATCCGGAGGAAACTGTTCTGCCAGGTCGCGAAGTTGCAATATTCCGTCTCGTGATTGGACGACGGCGGGGAAAAATGTTCCCCGTTGCTCGACGGGGCGCCGTTGGGCAGCCAGCACTTCGACATCGCCTGACGGATCCCGTTTTCGGTCGCCGCGCGGTCCTCCGGATCCCCGGAATAAAGCCAAACCAGCGCCGGGTTTTTCATGTTCTCGCCGAACGCCACGACGTGGTCGTCGTTGAAATTTAGTTCCTCCCGCAAAAGCGACCGGCGGCCGTGGCAAAAAGGATCGTTTTGATCGAGCCAGTCGAGGTACTCGGCCGGCCATTGGGCCAGGCGCTCGTCCCCCGTCTGACGCCAAACGTCGATCATCGACTCGATAAGGACCGGACCGGCGTAAGGGGTCTTCTGATCCCCCGCCCAATGCTCCGCAAACCACAAAAGCCCCCGATGAACCGCCTCCAGCGTCCGCTCATCGCCGGTGGCCTGCGCCCAGGCCAGAAGGGCGCGATAGCCCCAGTTCGCCGACCAGGCGCAGTAATCCTCCAGGCGATTGTCCGTCGGACGGTAACTCCCCAAATAGCCGTCTTCCTCCTGCAGGGCAACCGTCCCCTCGACCCAGCGGCGCGCTTTTTCTTTCAGCTCGGGATCGTCCAGCGTAAAAGCCAGCTGGACCAGGCCGGTCCAGTAGGTCCCGGAAATCTCACCGCTCCACCCCGGGGAGACGGGAGATTGGTGCTGCCGATCAATATACGGCTTGCCGATCATCTCCGGCTCCAGCTCGTCGAGATGCCCCCCCATCCCATCCTTGCTGCGCAAAAGCTGCTGACGCAGCCAGCCCCGCGCGGTAACGCTCCCTAAGGGGAGGCGTTCGTAGACCGGCGTCGGGGAGGTCTTTTCCTGCGCGCAGGCAAGCAGCGGCCACAGAAGCGCGGCGCAAAGAAGAACAATGATTTTCTTGCTCATGACGGTTCCTATCATTTAGTCGGCTGCGTGGGCGGGGATCGAAACACAAAGGGACGGTCGCCTCCGACGCCTGTGATTGTCTAACGCCCGATTATATAGGGCCGCGGGGAGCGATTCAACAAAATCAGCGGGGGGAAACAAGCCGCCGGTCCAGACCCTGCCGGCTTGGAAAAAGTATCTTCCTTTTGTATCATCGAGGTGAAGTCCCTTTTTCCTTCCCCCCAAACACAAAACAACACCATGATAAAAACCGCCCAGCTTCTCACGCCGATCGGCCCGGTCACCTTGGCCGCCGAGGGAAACGCCCTGGCGGCGCTTTGGATGGAAAAACAGCGCTTCTTTGGGGTCGTCGAAGGAAAAACCGTCGCTCCTTTCCCAAGCGAGGATTCCGACGATCCGGTTTTGCTTTTGGCAAAAGAATGGCTCGGCCGCTATTTCGCCGGCGAGAAGCCGAACCCGCAGGAACTCCCCTTAGCGCCGCGCGGAAGCGATTTTCAGCGCCGCGTCTGGGAGCTGCTTCTTGATGTTCCGTACGCAGAGGTGATTACCTATGGCCAACTCGCCGCCCGCCTGGCCGAACGGCGCGGCCGGCCGGTCGCCGCTCAGGCGATCGGAGGGGCGGTCGGCCGCAATCCGATCGCCCTGATCATCCCGTGTCATCGTGTTATCGCCGCCGGGGGAAAGATCGGGGGATACGGCGGCGGCATCCGCAGGAAAGAGTTTCTTTTGAACTTCGAGCGGGGAGGCGGTTCGGCGATTTCCCCGCCGCAGTGAAATAAAAAAGCCGCCCGCAAAAGCGGGCGGCTTTTAACTTGTTTGATTTGCCTTGGGGGCATATCAAAACAACATCACTCCACGTTGAGGTGATACTGCTTCACGATGATGTCGGCCACCTCGCGGTGCTTATCGTTGCAGACCTTCGAGGCAAGCGCGGCCTTGACGACTTCCACGCGCTGCTGGTCGGGCATCGCGAACTGACGGGCCAGGCGAAGGGCGCCGCTTAGGGTACGAGCGGCATGCGGATAGTTCGGCGTGTCGGAGAGCTTCAGCAGCAGCGGCACCGCGTCGATCGACATCCAGGCGCCGAGCGCCTGAGTCGCGGCGTCTTTGGCCAAAGCGTCGCCGGAGACGGCGCGCTTTTCGACCGCCGCCAGCGCCGCGGGGGTACCGAAGCGGGCGAAGAGCTTGGTGAGCGCGACGGCGCGATCTTTGTCGGTGACCCCGTCGATCACGCTGTCGAGAATCGCCGCGGCGCCGTCCTTGTCGGGAACCATCCCGATCGCCGTGGTCAGGCCGTCGAGGGCCGCCGGGGACCCTGTGGCGGCGTAGGCCTCACACAGCGTCTTGACCGCGTCCAAATCGGCCACAAAACCGAGCGCGCGGTACCCCTTATCGAGCGACACCCCTTCCAGCGAGGGGAGAAGCTCGGCGAGTTTGGCGCGGGCCGCGCCGATCTTATGCAGACCGACCAGCTCGATCGCCATATCGCGGCGAACCGGATCGGCGGCGAGCATTTCCTCGATCGCCGGGTCGATATTCACGTCGAACATCCCGAGGATCTTCACCGTTTCGGCGCGCAGCGCCTCGTCGCCGGCCGCGGCCGCGTCGATCATCCGATTCATCGCCTCGACGTTGGAGAACGACAAAATCGCTTTCATCGCCGCGGCGCGAACCGCCTCATCGTCGCTCGACAAAGCCCCGAGGATCGCCTCTTCGCAGCGGGGGTTCTTCTGATCTCCCATCGCGGCGAGCAGGGCCGGCTTGCGCGCGGTATCGGCGGCGTTGTAAGCGGCCAGAAGAACGTCGCAGACCTTGTCGCTTTTGACGTACTGCGCGGCGCGCAGGGTGGCGCGGTAGGCGGTGGCGTCCGAACCGGCGAGCCACTCGGCGGCGCGGGCAAGGGCGTCGTCGGTTTCGACCAGAAGGATCTGGAAGCAGGCCGCCTCACGGTAGAACGGCAGCGGCGCGGCGGCGGCGACCGCGTCGAAGACGGCGATCGCGTCGGCTTCGTTTCCGTCGCGGCGGAGGAACTCGCCGTACATCAGGCACTTATCGGCGCACTTGCCGTCCCCCTGGGCCAGTTTGCCGGTCAGGGTATCGCGGTAGGAGGGATCGGCGATACGGGCCAGGGCGAAGAAGGCCGCCTCGGCGATGACCGCCTCTTCGCTGTCGAGCAGCGGAAGGAGCGCCTCGATCGAGGCGCAGTCGCGGCGCATGCCGAGCGAATCGATGCAGCCGGCCTTCAGAACCGGATCCTCGACCGAGGCGGCACCGGCGCGAAGCTCGGCCAGCGCCTCTTCAAAAGGCATCTCTTCCAGGGCGTTGCGGGCCGAGAGGGACTTATCGGGATCGCCGAGCCATTTTCCCATCGCCGCGGCCGCCGACGCGTCGCCGTAGACGCCGATCCGCTTGGCCAGAAGCATAAAATCGTAGGGGGAGGTCGCGCTGTCGGCCGCCTGCTCCAGCAGACCGGGCTGGATCGCCTCGACGAAGTTTTCGTTCACCTTCTCGCCGAACTGATCGCTCTGGGCGAAGAGCGCCGCCGAAGAGAGTACCAGGACCGCCGCGGCAAAGAGAAGCGCGGCACAAAAGCAGTGGTTTTTATGATACGACATAGCTGGGTATTTCTCACTTTTTCTATGACTTGTTTGACCTGTTAAACAAAAAGCGCGGCCGCGTATCTTTAGATATGCCACGGCTGGCGGCGGGCGCGGGAGCGCATCCGGTTCGCTTCCTCGTCGTTAATGAACTCGTTCTTGACCGGATCGTAGTCGAGCGGCCGGCCGAGCTGCCAGGCGATGTACGCGGCGTGCGCGGCGATATGGGACTGCGCGGCGGCCGTCGCGTGGGCACGGGTGGTCTGGCGGGTTTTGACGCAGTCGAGGAAGTTGCGGACATGGTTGGCCAGGTCATAACCGATGTTCTGATAGGTTGTCGGGAGGGATTCGCTGCTGGTGCGGATCTGCCCCGAGTCGCCGGTCTCGACCCACCCCTCGGTCCCCTCGAACCGAACCGAGCAGGAACCGAGCCCCAGCCAGCCGGAGGTCCTCATCACGAGCTTGACGCCGTCGTCGTACGTGGCGACCACGCCGCCGTCGTCGATGCTGACGAATTTATTCCACTCCACCCCGTCGATGTAGGTCTCCGAGATATTCTTCGACCACGGCTCGTAGTGAACCGGCGCGGTCCAGTCGGACTGGTGCGCCAGCTGGCAAAGGTCGATCGTGTGGGAACCCCACTCCAGGATCCCGCCGCCGTGGAAGTCATAGAAGTTGCGCCAGCCGCCGCCCACGTACGCGCTGTTGTACGGGCGCCACGGACAGGCCCCGAGCCAGCGGTCCCAATCGCACTCGTCCTTGTCCGGTTCCGGCTGCGCGGGGAGCCATTTTTGGGTTGTCGCCGGCGCCAAGGTATTGGCGTGGACCTCTTTCAGTTCCCCGAGCATCCCCGACTGCGCGTAGTGGATCGCCGTCATGAAGTTGCCGCTGCTGCGCCGCTGGGTACCGGCCTGATAGACGCGGCCGTAGCGGGCGATGGTATCGGAGAGGGCCTGGCTTTCCTCAATCGTCAGCGAGCACGGCTTCTCGCAGTAGATATCTTTGCCGGCCTTGGCGGCTTCGATCGACGCCATCGTGTGCCAGCGGTCGCCGGTGGTGATCAAAACGATATCGATGTCCTGACGACCCAGCACCTCGTACATATCGCTGTAGATCACGCAGTCGTTGTTGCCGTAGGTATTGTTGACATTATTGCGGACCGCCTCGCGCCGGGAGCGCTGGCAGTCGGCGTCGCAGACGAAGTGAACATCCTTGTTGGACAGAAAGACGCGAAGGTCTTCCGAACCGCGGCTCCCGATACCGATCCCCCCCATCGTCAGACGGTTCGACGGGGCGACTTCCCCATCGAGCCCGAGAACCGACGCGGGCAGAACCAGCGGCGCGAGGGCTCCGAAAACGGAGGCGGATAAAAACTCTCGACGATTCCAATTTTTCATAAATGGCTCCTTGGCTGAAAACTTCGCCGCGGCGCGCGGCCGCGAACTAAAGCGTATATTTACGCAACTGATATTTTTTACGCTGTTAACGTTTGTTTTACTCTTCTCCCAGGTACGCCCCCTGCTTTTTGAGCAGGTCCCGAACCGCGGCGACGTTCGCGCCGCGGGCGGTCGTCCCCTCCATCGCCGCCACGGCCGCCGCCGCGCCGGCGGCATGCCCCGAGACCCAGCAGTTGGGGATGACGCGCACCACGTCGGACATCCCCCAATCGGCGCTGAGCGATCGGCCGGCGGTGAGGATATTCTCGACATTGGCCGAGACAAGCACCGAGAGCGGAATCTCCCAGGGACCGTGCTCGGCGTTCCAAGCGCCGCCAACCCCCAGACAGTCGTCAAAATGCTTTCCGGCGCGGGCCTGGTCGATCGTCAGCGTCTGCGGGCCCTGAAGCACCCGAGTGATGCGAACGCCGATCTGCGGGGCGGTCTCCATTAGGTAGGTCTTCTCATAGCCGGGGGTCTTTTTAATCTCCTGAACCTGTTTCCAGATCTGCTTGCGGTGTTCCAGTTCCAGGCGCGAGAGGGTTTTGACATCGACCCCGTCCCCCACGGGGCCCCCCATATTGACCCACCTGACCCCGGGGATCGGGGTGACATCCCCCAGATGACGAGGGGGCTTCGCGCCCTGGTCTTTGGACGGCTCGGCCCGATCGAGATTCCCGAGCCGATGCACCAGCCCGATATCGTAGAGACGGCGGTCGTAGGCGCAGCCGGCGGTCGAGAAGACATCGCCGTCGCCGGTCGTGTCGATCGTCTGCTTCGCCAGAACGGCGACCGGGCCGGTTTTGGTCTGGAAGAGCGCCCCGCGGACAACGGGAAGGCCGCTGTGCGGGTCGGGCTCGTCGTCGACGATGGCGTCCAGCGCCCAGGAGTGAAGGAATATCTCGATATTCTCTTCGGTAAGCATCTCCACGAGGAGGTATTTATAGACCTCGGCGTCGATCGTCGGATTCGCCCCCTTCTTTCGGTTGACGATACCGTCGGGCATCGCCTCCAGGCGCCGCATCATCTCTTCGCCGATGCCGGCCAAGACCTGCTTCGGGCCGTCGGTGCCGGCGACCCAATGGCCGAGGATGATCAAGACCAGACCGCCGGTGGCCAGACCGCCGAAATGGCCGTACCGCTCCACCAGCGTCACCTTGGCGCCGGCGCGGGCCGCCGAAATCGCCGCGCAGCAGCCGGCCGGTCCCCCACCGACCACCAGAACATCGCACTCGGAGATCTGTGAAATCTCCATCGCCGGGCGGGTCACCTTGCCGCCGGTCAGACGCGCCGGCGCCGCGGCGGCCCCGTCGTACGCCGTTCCGTTCGATTCGAGGCCCGGCTTATTATGATGCCGAAAATCGGCCCGAAGCGCGCCGGTGTTTGCCGCGGAAAACGCGCCCAGGGCGGTCCATTTCATCCAGTCACGACGGGAGAGCATCGATTTTTTCATAGAACGAATTCCTTTCTCATCAAAGGGCGCGGCGAAAACGCGGTTTGGCAGTTTCGTTGGAACTTTTACGATTGATGGAACTTTTCACGATGGACGGATCACCGACGCCCTCGGCGGGTGCGGCCTTTTATTTCCCCTTCGACTCGAACGGACCGAGGACGCGCTTGATACGGCGACGCTCGTCGGTGGCGTCGAGGTGATACACAAAATACCGCTGACCGCCGTCGACCACGCGCACGACCACGTGCCCGTACGCC
>CADBTE010000181.1 GCA_902797455.1 uncultured Planctomycetota bacterium
CCCACCTCTTCAAGGCCGAGGGGCTGATGACCGATTCTCAGATGAACGATTCCGTCCCGGACTCTACGTCCGACGACGGGGAGGCAATAACGAGCCCCTCCGAGGGGGGCAGCGATCTCACCAGCGGCGATTGATTTCCGCAAAGCGCGGAGACCGTCTACAAAAACACGGATTATCCCCTTCCCTGTCACGGCATAAAAATGCGTGCCATTCTCCCCGCGGGGGGCACGTTTTTTCGCGCTCGGCGGCCGGCGCGCCTGTATCGCCTTAGTACGGCGTGGAGCCGACCGAGTAGTTCGGGGCCTCTTGAGTGATCGCGATATCGTGCGGGTGGTTCTCGCGAACGGTGGCGGGGGAGATACGGATGAACTTCCCGTTTTCCCGCAGCTCATCGATCGAGGCGGTGCCGCAGTAGCCCATTCCGGCGCGCAGGCCGCCGATGAGCTGATAGATGTAATCGCTGGCGCTCCCCTTGTACGGAACCCGTCCCTCGACCCCTTCGGGGACGAGTTTGCCCGGTTTGACATCTTTCTGGAAGTAGCGGTCGCTCGACCCTTTGACCATCGCGCCGAGGGACCCCATACCGCGATAGGCCTTGAACGAACGGCCTTGGAAGAGAATGATCTCTCCCGGGCTTTCGTCCATCCCGGCCAGCAGCGAACCGATCATCACGACACTGGCCCCGGCGGCGATCGCCTTGGCGATATCGCCGGAGAAGCGGATCCCCCCGTCGGCGATGACCGAGACTCCCGCTTCCTGAGCGACCAGGGCGGCCCGGTGAATCGCGGTGATCTGCGGAACCCCCACGCCGGAAACAACGCGGGTCGTACAGATCGACCCCGGGCCGATACCGACTTTCACGGCGTCGACTCCCGCGTCGATCAGCGCGCGGGCCCCTTCGGCGGTGGCGATATTCCCGGCGATCACGTCGATATCGAAGTTCCGTTTGATCTCTTGGACCGTCTCGATGACATTCTTGGAATGACCGTGGGCGGAGTCGACCACGATGACATCGACCCCGCGCTGAATCAGCCGCTCGACCCGGGTGAAGTCGCGCACGCCGACCGCGGCACCGACACGCAGCCGCCCTTCGGTGTCTTTGCAGGCGCTCGGATAGCGGCGGTGCATGTCAATATCTTTGATCGTGATCAGACCGGTGAGGTGATTCCCCTCGTCGACCAGCAGGAGCTTTTCGACCTTGCCGCGGGTGAGGATCTTTTCGGCTTCGGAAAGAGTGACGTTCCCGGTCGCTTTGACGAGCGGTTCTTTCGACATCACCTCACTGATCGGGAGCGACCAATCTTCCAGGAAACGCAGGTCGCGGCGGGTGATGATGCCGCACAAGATCCCGTCGCCGGTGACGATTGGGATTCCCGAGACCGACTGACGGCTCATCAGCTCACGAGCGGCCTCGACCGTCTCGGTCGGCGGCAGGGTGGCCGGATTGCGAATGATACCGTTGGCCGAACGCTTTACCAGCGCGACCTCTTCGGCCTGGGCCTCGATCGAGAGGTTTTTGTGGATGATCCCCAAGCCCCCCTGACGAGCCAGGGCGATCGCCATTTTGCTCTCGGTGACGGTGTCCATCGGGGAACTGAGAATAGGGATATTCAGCGTGATGCGGCCGGTCAGACGCGAGCTGACATCGACCGCCGAAGGAACCACCTCGCTGTAGCGCGGCTCCAGCAGGACATCGTCGAAGGTAATGCCGAAGTCGAGATTTTCCGCGGCGAACTTATTGATCATTGCTCAGATACTCCTTTAGCGCCGAGGAAGGCGCCGCGCGGCGATAAACCGCCCAAGGAAACGGTTGCCGGCTACAGCCGACTGTAGAATGGTTGCTATAGAAAGGCCATTTTACCGCTGTAAGAGCAAGTTTTCTAGGGGGTTTGTCCATTGGCTTTTATACCCGTACGGCATCCCCGAGGTCCCTTCGGCGTTTAGGGATTGTCCGAGGGGTCTTTGGGGTCGTCCTTCGGGGCGTCGGGGTCCTGGCCGTCCTCGGTTTGGTCTTCGCCGGTGAGGAACTTGAGGAACTCCGCTTCGATCAGGGGGGCATCCGGTTCGGCGTCATCCCCTGCGGGCGCGTCTTTTTCGCGGTTTAGGCGGCTGAGGAAAGACTTGATGATCTCCGAATCTTTGGCGCCGTGGAACTTCTGTTTGAGGATTTCGGCGAACTCCTCCATCCCCTTCCCGTCGAGCCCGGTGAAATGGCTCATCAGCGCTTGGGTCTGCCGCGACTGTTTCACGTCACGGAACTTCTGTTTGAGGGTTTCGGCGATCTCATCGATCCCCTTCCCTTCCAGCCCGGGGATACGGTTGAGCATCGCTTTGAGCCGCTGCGACTGTTTCACCTCATGGAGCTTTCGCTTGAGGGTTTCGGCGAGATCCTCGGACTCCATCTCCTCGAATCCCGGAACGCGGCTGAAAAGGGCTTTGAGGCGCTTGAAGCCGCGGCCGGGCTCCTCTTGCGGGGAATCGGGCTCCATCGGATTGTTCTGCTCGGTCATGAGATATACCTCATTGATTGATTGGGTGAATCGATTCGATTTTCCACTCTTGGGGGCGGGTTCCCCGTGTGGTTTATTGTATTTAAATCCCGCCCCCAATGCAAAGGGGGAGACCGCTTCCTCAGAACGGATAATGACGAGGCGCCGGGGCTTTTAGGAGAACGTAGGAACCCTAAATTTTTTCCTCCTCACACTGCCGCCGCAGCCATTGGGCTTCCTCATTCCCTCCTTCGGCGAATTGGCGCAGCAGACGCGTCCCCTCTTCGGGATCGGCCGGGCAGCCGCGGCCTTCCAGGAGGCGCTCGGCCAATTCTATCTGCGCTTCCTCGTCCCCTTGTTCGGCGAGCCGGCGCAGCAGCGTCATTCCCTCTTCGGGATTGGCCGCACAGCCGCGGCCGTCGATCAGGCGGCAGGCCAGATCCATCCGCGCGAACAGATCCCCGCCTTCGGCGAGCCGGCGCAATAATGTCATCCCCTCCTCGGGATTGGCCTGGCAGCCGCGGCCGTCGAGCAGGCGATCGGCCAAGTTTTTCCGCGCGGTATCGGCCCACAAATTCTCTTGTTCGGCGAGCCGGCGCAGCAGCGTCATTCCCTCCTCGGGATTGGCCTGGCAGCCGCGTCCGTCGAGCAGGCGATTGGCCAGGTCCATCCGCGCCCAGTCCTCTTGTTCGGCGAGCCGGCGCAGGTGCTGTATCCCTTCCTCGGGATCGGCCTGGCAGCCGCGGCCTTCCAGCAGACGCTCGGCCAGCTCTCGGCGCGCCTGATCGTCCCCTTGTTCAGCGAGCCGCCGCAGCCATTCGATCGCTTCAGCGGGGTTGGCCCGGCATCCGCGGTCCTCGAAGAGGCGCTCGGCCAAGGTTTTCTGTGCCCAATCTTCTCCTTGCTCGGCGTATTGGCGCAGCAGGCGCATTCCTTCCTCGCGGTTGGCCGCACGGCCGATGTTCTCGCGGAGATGATTGACTATGGCAGCCCATGCCGAATCTTCGATTCGCTCGGGGACATGGCGCATCCCCCGAGTTTGCCTTTCTCCCGCTTCTATCGCCTCTTGCTCGTCGAGCCGGCACGGCAGCTTACGGATTTCTTCCATCGAGTCGTCCCGGCGGCCGCGGTCATCAAGGGACCGCTCGGCCA
>CADBTE010000182.1 GCA_902797455.1 uncultured Planctomycetota bacterium
ACGATCGGACTTGAGGCGAACCTTCCCGTTCGGGTCGGTCAGAACAACCGTCCCCTCTTCGGGCTGGTACTGATTCACACTGAGGGCAAACCGCTCGGTCCCCTCGGGGACGGCGAAGTAGCAGGTCCCCTCGCCGCACTGGAAGCTCCCCTCCGGGTAGAACGTCGCGGCGTTCGGGGCCGAACAGGCGGCAAGCGCCGAGGCGCCGTCGAGCGATCTGGCCTTGATGGTCCAAAGCCCGTCTTTTTCGGGAGTGATCGTGTAGTCGCGTCCCTCTTCGCCGTACGGCTGCAGCGTGGTCCGGTTCCCGTCCGGGTCGATCAGCACCGGCGCGACCTGGCGGACATCGCGGTTCGGAGCCGGGTCGGCGGGGGGAAGCAGCCGCATCGTCAGCGTCACCGGCTCGCCGCTTTTGGCGAAGAAGAACCATTCCCCATTGTCGTATTCCCACAGAACAGAGGGTTCCTCGACGGTACCGGCCGCCGCGGCGCCGGCCGCCGGACGCACCTTGGCCCGGTCGACCTCGGTCACGGGAAAGCCGCTGTCGCGCCGGCCGGGGAAATGCTTCTGGAGCCAGGCCGCGTCAATCGTCTCGTCAACACCGGGGTCGTCGGCGGCGGTTTTGCGCCTCAGCGACCCCGTGATATCAAAGAATCCGTACTTAAACGGCGTGCGATCGATATAGGTGATCGGCTCGCGCTGCAGCGGGTCGATGACGGTGATCCCATCCCAGACCATCTTCCCGATCGGATACTGATCGGGAAGGCAGGTGATCACCGTGATCGGTGATAACTTTGGGTCCAAAGCGGTGCTGAAGTCGATGACCAGGTTTTCGATCGTCATCGCGTGCGCGTCGATCCCTTTGGAGGCCAGCTCAAAGCCGAAGCGGTTGTTCCGCAGCGTGCAGTTGCGGATCGTCAGCTCCCCGGCGACCGAGCGGCCGTCCCCGTTTTCGATCAGGTGTGACAAACCGTTTCGGCCGTTCCAGATCGACAGACAGTCCTCGATCGTGACCGAAATCGGCTCGGAGTCGGCGTTCATATACGGAAGGTATATCTCGATCCCGTCGCCGGAGTTGTTCGCCATCAGGCAGCGGCGAACGACACAGTCAACCAGGCACTGATCCGGTTTGTTCGGTTCGATATCGATCCCGGCCTGCGGCGGCAAGCCGCTGGTATTGGCCAGGACGCAATCCTCGATGAGCAGACCGCGCGCCGAGACGACCGAGATCCCCTGCCGATTGTTGTCGTCGCAAAACACATTGCGGACGACGACATTCTCACAGGGACCTCCGTCTTCCCCCGCCCCGACGTAAATGCCGTCGCCGCCGGAAGCGCGAATCGTCAGATCCCGTATGACCACGTTCCGAACGCCGTGCAGCCGAACCGCGTGCCGCCATTCCGACAGCTCGTACGGCGGATTTTGATAATCCTTTTTGCGCATCTTCAAAACCGATCCCCGCCCGCCGCGCAGGATAACATTCTCGCCGGTGATGGTAAGCAGCGAATCGACCAGCCCGAAAAACTCCCCCTCTTTCGCCTCGACCGTCACCTCGTCGTCCAAGACCACCTCGATATTGCTCGGTATCTTCAGCGGGCGGACAATCCAGGGGGTCTCCTGTTTGTCGATCGTCAGGACGCTGACCCCCGAATCGAGCGCCGCCTGCAATATCTCGGTCGAGTCTTTCTCGCTGAACCCCCACCACGAGGCCCGGGCGGCGGTAATCGAGCCGTCGGCGACCCCGGCGAGCTTCTCTTGGTTGGGAGCGATATCGCCGGCGGTCAGCGCGGCGGCCGTCAGCGCGGCGATCATCAGCGCCAAAGAAACACAAATGCTAGTATGTTTCATTTGATTATTGTCCGTTTCTTCAAGGATCTTCGGGCTTTTTTATAAAAACATCCCCGGAAAGCCGCCGCTTGCCCGGGGATGTTCTCCTCCATCGCCTAAAGGGAGCGATCCGCGTGACCGCGTCAGGGCAGATCCGCGGGAGGACGTCTTGCCAGTTCGTCGTCCGGAACCAATTCATGAACCGGCTCGCCAAGATCGAACGTCTGTTCGGTCTTCCCCTTCTGCGTGAACTGGAGCGTCGTCGTTTCGGCCTCGGTGTATTCCAGGGGGACCGTGCTGTACAGGAGAATGGTCATGTACTTTCGTTCCAGACGCTCGGCGTACAGCGCCGCCTTTTCCTCTTCGGTCAGCTGCTGGCCGGGGGCCGGACGCGTTAAGGGGAGAACCGGATTGCCGTCTTCATCCTCCGA
>CADBTE010000183.1 GCA_902797455.1 uncultured Planctomycetota bacterium
ACGTAAGCTTTCGGGGAAATGCCGCGAACCATATCGGTGCGCGCGGGGCGGAACAGCGCCGCCGCCTTATCGAAACGGTCGTTCACCTGGTCGACGACAAGCGCGCTTTTCCCCGCGAAACTCTCCGGCGAACTTTCGTAAAGGCCGGCGGGAATCATCACCGCCGAGGCGGCGCAGTCTTTCAGCGAAGGGAGGTACCGCGCGTCGAGGAGGAAAGTCAGCTCACCTTCCTTAGCGAGATGAAGAGGCGCGACCCCTGTAATGATCAAGGCCCGATCGCCTAAAACCTGGCCGCCGAGAAGCTCCGACAGCCGCGCGAGCGTTGTTTGTTCTTTCATAACCATCCTTAGTTCCGCCTTGGGAAACGTCCGTGCCCGTGATTTTAAACGATTGCCCCTGTACTGACAAGCTAAAAAAGACCGCGGCGGGGCGCGGTCTTTTTTAGTGAAGGAAGAACCCGGATGGGGTGTTCCCGGTGCTTTTTCAGCCGACGATCTCTTTGATCTTGATCTTGATGTAGGTCTGGCGGTGACCGGTCTTTTTCCGGCTGTTCTTACGGCGGCGGAACCAGCGGATGACCAGCTTGGGCCCCTTGGCCTTGCACATCACCTCGGCGACGACCTTGGCGCCGGCGATCGACGGCTGACCAAGGGTGACGTTCCCATCACCGTCGCTGATGGCCAGAACATCCTCGAAAACCAGGTCGGTACCCGGTTCGATATCACGGACGTCGACGTACATCTCTTTGCCCACTTCGGCCTTGTACTGGTGACCACCGTCACGGAAAATCGCGTACATTACAACTCTTCTTTCTTGCGCGAAGCCTTCGGCTTCTTGTTTTGCGCCGCTATAGGAAACACTTGTAAAACCAGCTTGTTTCTCGCGGCGCGAGAAACAAACTCCACGCTAACAAGTGCTTTTGGCGTTTTTTCCCCGCGCGTGCTTTTTGGCCCTGTCTTAACCGGGACACCACGCGCTAAGCACTTGACACCAACGCGGTGGACAAATACCACCGCCGGGACCCCAAACACAACCCTGAAAAAAGGGCCGTCAAAGCAACACTCCTTAGCGGCAAAACAACACGGGCTAAGGGGCAGGATATGGGAAACGCCCAAACTTGGCCCAATTATAACGGGAAAAAACCCCCTTTCAAGCCCCGGCTTTTCGTCTCTTCGGGCTTGAAGGGGGGGAAGGGGAGACTCCGGCGAGCTATCGGCTTTGCTTCAGCGCCGGGGCAACGAATGGAACATTGTTTCCAGAGATGTCGCTGCACTGGATCTCGAAGAACTCGGGCCAGGCGTCCGGCTCGCTGCGCAGGTTGATCGAGACATCTCCGTCGCGCTCCAGCTGAGCCAGCTGGACGCGTTTGCGGTTATTGATATATTCGGCCACCTCATCGGCGACGACGACCGTGATGTAGACGATCTTCGGGTCCTGCGAGGCGATCGCCAGGGTGCGCATCGTCTCCAGCGCCATGGTCTCGACCGATTTGACCAAACCGCCGCCGTGGCAGCATGGGCACTCGCGGTAGATACTCCGCTTCAGACCCGGACGAACCCGCTGACGGGTCATCTCGATCAAGCCGAACGGGCTGGTCTTAAGAATCTTGGTTCGCGAACGATCCCGCTTCATCGCGTCGCGAAGAGTACGCTCAACGGCACGGCAGTGCTGCTCGGACGACATATCGATGAAGTCGTTGACAATCACCCCGCCGAGGTCGCGCAGACGAATCTGGCGGGCGATCTCTTTGGCGGCGCGCAGGTTCATTTGGAAGGCGGTGTCCTCGGCCGAGGCCGTTGTGCGGAAACTGCCGCTGTTGACATCGATCGCCACGAGCGCCTCGGTTTGATCGATGACGATCGATCCTCCGTCGACCAGCGGAACGCGGCGCTGGTTGATCTTCGCGATCTCTTCTTCCAGGTGGTAGTGCGAAAAGAGCGGTTCCCGGCCGTCGTAGAAGGTGATCCGATCAGCGTAGCGGGGCATCACCACTTCCAGGAACTCTTGGGCCCGTTTATAGGCGTTTTCCTCGTCGATAATGATCGAATCGACGTCGGAGCTGAACATATCCCGGATGGTCCGGATGATCATGTCGCTCTCTTCGTAGATATCGATCGGAGCCGGCAAGGTCATAATACGGCGGACAATTACCTTCCAAAGACGCATCAGGTACGACAGGTCACGCGCCAGCTCTTTGCGGGTACGGTCGGCGCCGGCGGTTCGGACAATGAAGCCGAGCCCCTTGGGGGGATTCAGTTCGTTCATGATGTCGCGCAGTTTGCGGCGGACCGAGTCGTCCTCGATTTTGCGCGAAACACCGACACGCCCCAGCGACGGCATAAGAACCAGATAGCGTCCGGGAATACTGATATAGGTCGAAAGGGTCGGGCCTTTGGTCCCGATTCCCTCTTTGGTGACCTGAACGACAACTTCGTCGCCGCGCTGGAAGACGTCTTGAATCAGGGGTTTGATCCGGGGGCGGCCGTAGCCGTCCTCGTCGTGGTGGCTGTGGCGGTCACTGTGTTCTTCGACGAACTTCGGGTCTTGCTTGAAATAGCTCGGCTCGACGTCGCTGATGTGAAGAAAGCCGTTGCGCCCGCCGCCGAAGTCAACGAACGCCGCCTGAATGCTCGGCTCGATATTGACGATCACCCCCTTGTAGATGTTCCCCGCGAAATTCTCGTTTGTGCTGCGCTCGACGTAGAGTTCTTCGAGCTGGCCTTCCTCGACCATCGCGATCCGGCATTCCTCGGGCTGCCGGAAATTCACTAGCATTTCCTGTGCCATAGTATCCATCTTTCCTGTTGGCCGGCGCGAAGCGCTTCTCGCGAAAGCGTTCCGTGCCGGTGTGCTCTTAAAAAACCGCTTGCCCCGGAAACGAACTTGCCCGTCCCTTCCACGAAAAGTGAAAGGGGGTCGGGTGACGATCGAATCACACCCCCGCTTGAGCGCCGTTTTTTTCGGAAGGCAAAACCTTCCGCATCATGGCGCCGGCGAGAGGAACAGCGGTGACGCGTTTTTAAAAAAGCGCGTCAAAATTGTTGTGTAGGCTTTTTTATTCTTCGGCCGTCCAGCCGGTCCCCAGCTTTTTGGCGGTTTCATGCCGCAGGTAATGGCGAATATCACTGGCGGTGTCTTTGGAGAGCACGTTCTTCGCGATTCTTTCGCATTCTTCGACCGTGACGTTGCGGCAGAGTTCTTTGATGATCGGAATGACCCCCGGGGCGACGCTGAAATGGCGCAGCCCCAAACCGATGAGGAGCATCGTGTTGTTGGGGTCGCTGGTGATCTGACCGCAGACCGAGATCGGCTTATCGTACATGGTCGCCACCTGGATCGCGCGATGGACCAGCTGCAAAATCGCCGGATCCTCGGAGTTATAGAGGGAATCCACCCCCTTGTTGCCGCGATCGACCGCCAGGGCGTATTGGGTGAGGTCGTTCGTTCCGATACTGAAGAAGTCGACCTCTCGCACGAAGGTGTGGATCATGATGATCGACGCCGGAACCTCGAGCATCATCCCGATCGGGATGGAGTGGTCGAACGGGATCCCCGCTTCGTCAAGTTCCTCGCAAACATCGAGAAAGATGCTCTTCGCGTTGCGGAACTCCAGAATGGTGGAGACCAGCGGGAACATGATCCGGATCGGACCGAAAGCGCTGGCGCGCAAAATCGCTCGCAGCTGCTTGCGGAACATGTCTTGAAATTTGAGGGACAGCCGAATGGAGCGAACCCCCATAAAGGGGTTTGGCTCGACAACATCAGACGCGGAGAAACCGGGGGGGAGCTTATCGGCCCCCAGGTCGAAGGTACGGATCGTGGTGACGCGATCGGGCCCCATCGCCTCGACTACCGTTCGGTACGCCTCAAAATGGTCTTCCTCGGTCGGCAAACTCGCCAGGTCAGCGCCCAGATAGAGGAATTCGGTTCGGTACAGACCGATCCCCGCGGCACCGTTTATATCGCAGATGCGCGATTCGTAGTGGAACTCGATATTGCCGAAGACTTTGATCTCTGTCCCGTCTTGGGTGATCGCCGGCGCCGCGCTGCGCGAGGAAAGCCGCCGCGACTCGCTCTTTTGGCGGTCAATGATCTCCTGATACTTCCGCGTCGTCTCGGCGTCGGGATTGAGAATTAAAAGGCCTTTGTCCCCGTCGAGAATTACTTGGTCGCCTTCCTGCGCGTCGGCGAGGAAATGGCCGATGCCGAGCACCGCCGGAATTTGGAGTGCCGAGGCGACAATGGCGGTGTGGCTCCCGCGCGCCCCTTCTTCAGTAGCGAAACCGAGGACGTTGTCGCGGTCGAGATTTGAGGTCTCGCTCGGGGTGAGCGTAGCCGCCAGAAGAATCACCGGACGGTCGAGGTGGGCGAGACTGTTTTGACGAACCCCCATGAGCTGACGCAGCAGACGGACTTTAATGTCCACTACGTCGTTTGCGCGCTCGGAATAGAGGGTACCGGCGACCCTTCTGAGTATATCCGCCTGGCGGTCGAACACTTCCGAGACCGCGTACTCGGCGCTGTAGTTGTGCTGCCGAATCGGTTCTTCCAGGTCGTGAAGGAGCTTTTTGTCGGTCAAAATCCTGAGGTGAGCCCCAAAGATATGGCCGTACTCTTCACCGATTTCGCGCGTGACCGAGTCTCGATCTTGCGCGATCTGATCGCCGGTGGCTTCAATGGCGCTGTTTAACCGGCTGATTTCGGAATCGACCTCATGTTGATCGACGAAACGGCGGCTCAGACGGCAGCCTCTGTTGTCGAGGATCAACACCTCGCCGATGGCCGCTCCATTGGATACGGAAATCCCTCGATATGTTCTCATTGGCCCAAACTTCTGTGCCGCTGACACCGGCGGAAGATAGAGAGGTTAAACCGAAGCCGCCGGTGACGTCGCGAACTCGTCCTCACCAAACTTTTGCAGGAAGAGCGTCTCGATCTTGTCGACGATCTCGGCGGCGTCGCTTCCCTCGGCGCAAAGTGTCAGCTCGGCTCCCTCTTCCGCCCCGATGAGCGAGAGGAGATCCCAAGAACTTTTACAATCGGCGCGACAACTTTTGTAGATAAGCGTCACATCGGACTGAGCCGTCTCCGCGACCTTCACGATCTGATTCATAGGGCGAAGATGAAACCCCGCCTTATTGGTGATTTTAACGGTTTTGGTGACTTGCAATTGCGTTTTGACCTCCACTGCACGGGGACCGCAGGGGCTTTGTTTCTTCGGTCGAAAAAACAAAGGAAAGAAAAAAACTTCTTTGGCTTCGGGGATGCGGCGGTTCCGCGCTGTTTTTCGACCGCTGAACCGGCCTTTGCCCCCGAACCGACCACTGCCGGCATCCGATGCCGAAACCTGAGAAAAGCGGCAGCCTTGGAGCAAACTGCCGCTTCGGGCGGTGCTTTTATGCGTTAGACGCTGAAACAGCCGTCCTTATTTGGTGAACTCACCCCTGTCGGCTTCATCGAGAAGCTGCTTGATTTGACTGCAGTCACG